>JAYPLD010000006.1:7201-17434 GCA_038129265.1 Crocinitomicaceae bacterium | reverse complement strand
TTTTTATTCCATTTGATTTCAACATCGTTCTTCAGCCCTGCGAAGGTGTCCTTTAGAAGAAAAGTATTAAAGGTGTAACTAAATTTCCCGTTTTTATTATGAACTAAGTTAAGTTTGCTTTTCCCTAAAAGTTGATCTTTTTGTGAAACAACATCGAGCACATTCCAATTTCTTTCGAACTCTACCGCCCTAAAACGTTCAATCCTATTGAATTTATGTTGAACTAATTCAACTGATGAATTTTGATTTAACGCCCAGTTAGTGCCTATTTTTTTAGTAGAATTAATTTGAATTATCCCTGCCAGGCCGATGTTGTCATTATTTCCTGTTGATGAAAATGTATTTAAATCCAAATTTGATGTGGTCAATTCATAGTTAATTTTCAATTTTTCAAATTTCCTATGTCCACCAATACTAATGACTTGTCTTTTTTTAGGGGTAATTAATTTTTTTACGGGTTCATAATTGCCTTGTCTGACAATTCCAACAAAAGGGATGGTGTCTGGAGCAACCCATTCGTAAACTTTGCCTAATGCATTATAATCTTTAATGATGTAATCACCATTTCCATTTGATACCTCACTAAATACAACCTGATAATTTGCTGAGTCTGGATGAATAGAATACACATACACTTCATAACCCAAAGAATCAATTTTTTTGTACATGTTTATATTTTCATTGAAAGAAGTGCTGTCAATCCCAGAACTAAGCGCTAATTCCAAATCGTCTCCAATTTGCTGAAGTACTTCTCTGTCCTGATCATTTATGCTTTGTTGGAGAGGCTGATTTTTACTGTCTTGCTCACCGTAGGCATGAATAAAAAACGAACTTTTTTCCTTTTTAAATGAAGTTCTACTTTGTAACAATGATCTGGCGTAATTTTTATCACTGTATTGAAATTCAACTATTATTCGTTTGTCCTTATTTATTAGATGATTTGCAGTGAAGGTAATTTCTGCCGTATTGTAGTCGATAGTGTAGTCGTAGTTTTGCCCTCTTTGGAGTAGGTTTCCATCTATATATACATTTTCTGTTCCACTTAGAATAATGATGAAGCTTTCATTTTCATTTCCATTTAGCCGATATGGACCTTGACTTCCTTCAATACCTTGAATTTCATTTCTGGCAAATTTCCCTTTACTAAGAGAGGCGCTATTTTCGGTTTCTACCGTTAAACCATCCTTGGATTTACTGGAATAATAATAAATGCCTTGCCCTCTCTTATGATATTTAAGGAAATAACTATCCTTGCTTTTTATCCAAAAATCTCCAGTTTTTATCTTCCAATCACCACTCATAACTTGTACAAATACTTGATCAAAATCTTGTAGCTTTTGTGTGTTTCCTTCTGGTTGAATAGGAATGTTGTCGTCAGTTACAGAAGCTAATATTTTTATTCCGGGAGAAATGTTGCCAGATAACTGCAGATTTAAGTTTGAGTTTAGTGAGAAGTTTTGATTATTACCTACCATCATACCTCTAGAAATTGCACCGCTTTTTTGGAGAGAAGATTGATTAATTAGGCTTTGATTTTCATTATAAGTATAGACAGGAATAGGTTTATAGCCATCATATTCTGAATGTTGATTGAGACTGTAATCGTGTAAATAAAATTTGCTTTTAAAATTTAAAGGGAAGTGATAATATTTTATTTCTATAGTGTCTTTCGGCAGGTTGTAGAAATAAAGAGTGGCTTTTAAAGCATTTAGTTTATAATGTTCCTTTAAGACATGGGATCCGTCTTTGTATTTAATTTCAAAACCATTAATAAGGATAGAACTAGTGTCAAATACAATACTATCTTCTTTTACTAGAATTGTTTTCTTGATTTTAGAAGGCATATGCTCCTGACTAACTCCTTTAATTGTGAGTGTAATTAGCAGTAATAGAAATAAGTAGCGTATTTGATTAACCATTCATTTTGTGTGGCCTCTTTTACAACGCAATTTAATTAGAATTGTTTTTTAATTTCAAGATAAAATCATTCAAATTTAAAGAATATAAATTCGTTATATTTGTCAATTAATGTTATTTGATGAGTAAAACAAAATTTGTATATCCGTTTTTAATTGTGCTTTTATGCGTTACATGTGGGCAAAAAAAGACAAATCTTGATAGTCAATTTGGTTCAATTAGAGATGCGAAAGGCTACTATAATGAAGGAGATAAGAAATTTAAAATTTTCCAGGGAGGTGTTTTTAGAACCAATGAAACCAATTCATTTAAAAGCTTATTCCCCCCTTCCATTAATCACGCTATTTCAAGTAGGATAGCATTGCAAGTTTATCAAGGATTAGTAGGCTTAGACCAACGTACATTAAAAGTTAAACCTCTGTTAGCAGAAACGTATTCTATTTCTGATTCTGGACGTCTTTACACATTCACTTTGAGAGATAGTGTTTTCTTTCACGATGACCCATGTTTTGAAAATGGTGTAGGGCGGATGTTAAAAGCAAAAGATGTAAAATATTGCCTTGATCAATTGTGTTCAGCTATAGATGGAAATAGAACATCAAGTTACCTAACTGGTATTGTGAAAGGGGCTAAAGAACACTACGATTCCACATCAAATTCCCAAATAGTAGAAGGCGGTGTAGAAGGTATAAGGGTTGTAGACGATCGAACTGTTCAGATCGAACTGACTTCGTCATATTCTTATTTTTTGAAAATTTTAACTCAAGCTTGTTGTGCTATATACCCAAAAGAAGCCTATGAGATGTATGGTAAAGAAATGAGAGCTCATGCTGTTGGTACAGGTCCCTTCGTTTTAAAAAATAAAGATGTAAACGAGGATGTAGAAATAAGAATGGTTAAAAACGACCAGTATTGGGATGTTGATGAACACGGAAATAATCTTCCCTATTTAGATGTAGTCAAAATTTCATTTAACAACAATAAAAAAATTGAACTCACTAATTTCAAAAAAGGAAACCTAGATATGGTATATCAACTTCCAGTTGAAGAGCTAAAAGCGGTTCTAGTGACGTTAGATTCAGCTAAAGCAGGTGGTAATCCAGAATTTAAATTACAAAGTAACAAGGATAATGGATTAAGCTCAGTTTTTTATTGTTTTAATATGTTAAATCCTATTTTTCAAGATATCCGAATTAGAAAAGCTTTTAACCTTTCAATAGACAGGGAGAAAATAGTGAAATACATCTTAAAAGGTGAGTCTGAACCCGCTATATATGGATTTGTGCCCAGTCTTGGTGAATACGATCATACCTTAGTAAAGGGATTTTCTTATGATCCTGAATTAGCTAGAAGTTTAATGACTGAGGCAGGGTTTAAAGACGGTAAAGGATTCCCTGAAATGGAATTAGATATTAGCGAAAGCAATTACTTAAATATCATTGTTGCAGAAGCTATCCAAAAAATGCTATTCGATAATTTAGGTATTAATATTAAGATAAACTATTATTCTTTATCTGTTCTGATAGACAAATTTACAAATGCAAAATCTGATTTTTTCGGTGTGACCTGGTTAGCAGATTATCCTGACCCACAAAATTTTCTTCAAATTTTTAATGGTCAAGTAGTTCCTGAAACTGAATATGATGAGAATGGAGATGCAATTATCTCACCTTCCTATACTAATTTTCCCAGGTATGAAAATGATTTTTTCGATGCTTGTTATGATAAGGGGATTCATGCCATTGAACAAGATTCTGCAATTTACTATTATCTTCAAGCAGATAGTGCTTTAATTGCTGATGCCGCTCTAATTCCAATTTATTATGGACATAATATCCGCTTAGTTCAAAGTAATGTTCATGCCCTTCCAATTAATAGTATGGAATTTAGAGATTTCACTAGAGTATTTCTTTCTAAAAAATGATTTTAATAAAGGAGTGTTTAAAAAAATCTAATGTTTTAAGTTAACATTGGTTTTTTGGTTTCATTTTTGTACAAAACGTATAAAAGTCATTATGAAGTCAATCTATTTAATTCCATCACTTCTTATATTCTCTACCTTATTTCAACATTGTGTTCCAGCAAGGAAATTCGAAGAAGTAGCTGAAAAGCAAGAAATCTGTGCAAAAGAGTTAAAAACGTTAAAAACATTAAAAACCGAACTTGAGACCGAAAATGTGGAATTAGTCTCAAATAATGATCAATTATTTGAAGCCAACAAAAGACTAAAAAAAGATACTACTCTGCTTGGAAAATCTCTTCGGATGAAAGAAAAGCAGTATGACAAAATTGATCTGCTAAACCAACGAATTCAAGAACAATTAGAAATTCTTCAAAAAGGACAAACCTTAGAAAAGCAACGCCTTTTAGCTGATCTTGAAAAAAGAAAGTTAGAATTACTAAAGATGGAAGATGATTTAAGAGCATTGGAATTGGATCTAAGTGCTAAAAAAATAGATTTAGAAAACATGTCTATTGAACTTCAAAAAAGAGAAAAGAGGGTCAATGAGTTAGAAGAAATAATAGCCAATAAAGATGCAATTGTAAAGGCACTTAAAGATAAAGTGGCTAAAGCGCTTCTTGGATTTAAAGATAAAGGTCTTACGGTTGAACAGAAAGATGGTAAGGTATATGTGAGTATGGATGCTAAATTGTTATTTGCTTCGGGTAGTACCAAAGTAGATGCTGAGGGAGTCAAAGCATTGAAAGAATTAGCAAAAGTGCTTGAGGATCAAAATGAACTCGAAATCCTGGTGGAAGGTCATACGGATACGGATAAAATGAGTTCTAGTTCTCACCCTGCTGACAATTGGGAATTGAGTGTATTAAGAGCAACTTCTGTTGTGAAAATCATGTTGAAACATAGTAAAATGGATCCAGTTAACATTAGTGCTGCTGGAAGAAGCGAGTTTATACCAGTTGATATAGATAACAAAGCTAAGAATAGAAGAATTGAAGTAGTTCTGATTCCTAAATTAGATGAGTTATTTGACATCATCAACAACTAATCTATAGTTTTTCTTCTTGTAGTTTAGGCAGGTTTCGAAGGCTAATTCCCAATTTCTTAAAGTAGGAAGATAAAGATGTATTTTCAAGTGGAATATCTACTGGTATAGTCAGTTCTATAGGCACGGCTGCATCTACTGGTAAAGGTCCGTTAAATGAAATCTTAGCCTTGGTTTTTATGGGAATTTGTACAGGAACATCAATGTCTACGGGGATCTTCAATGACAATCCTACAGGTAGCGTGTCAATTATAAGTAGATCTACAGGTACAGTACTTTTTACAGGTAATAATTCATCAAAACCAATATTTAGTTTTTGATCTACGGGTATATTACCTCTTATGGGCATCCCAAAACCTTTACCTCCAAAAAGAGAAACATTAACTTTCTGATCAAGTGGTATAGTGTCATCAACAATAATATTTACATTTTCAGTTACTTCAATTAAGGTGTCAATCGTAATGAAGTCAAGTACACCTAATTCAAAGGGAACAAGTAAACTTTGATCAACAGGAATTTCTACTTGAAGAGGTATGGTTGTTTTTAAATTAAGATCAATATTTACTTCTATTTCTTCTGTGACATTTATGTCTGAGTTTAATGGAATCGTATCGTTTACTGCTACTTCAGTAATGATGTGCTGAATAGCAATATCATCCACAATTTGACTTATTTTTTCTAATCTATATTCAGCTGTTTTAAGAGCGACTACTAAGGCAATGATTATAATTACACATAATGAAATCGAAACGTAGGAAACTATTTTAAAAAATGATTTATTCATAACTATTTACCATAATTCTAAATAAAATGGTTTTATGCAGTTATTTTGGCAAAAATAGATGAAAAGTTGAACCATGCAATACCAAAAATATTTATCCTATCTCATTTTTATTATCTCCCTAAACTCCTGTACTACTTGGCATTATACTAATTATGGAAAGCCATTTGATTTTTTAAAGGCTCAAAGGGTTTCTTGTAAGACTCAAGAAACTTCATCTAAAGATCTGTTACAACCATTTCCAAGTATGGCTAAAATGGAATCAAAAAAATCTAATAGTAATAATACAGAAAAACAGTATGCTATTGAAGAAAGGTATACTCCGAAAAATAGATTAATTAAAGAAAATTCAATTGAACAAAGTGAATCAACAAATCATCGATTAAATGAGCAAAAAGAAGTAAAGCTTAACAAAGCAAAGCATAAGATGATGAACGCCCTAACTAAAAAAGTGCAACATCGCATTGAAAAGGAATTAGCTAAATCCTCGGCTATTGCCTCCTCAACTAATGCTAAACCAGTTAGTGAACATGAAGAAATAATGGATTTTGCGTTGTTATTACTCTGTTTAATTTTACCACCTGCGGCTGTATGGGTCGTCTTTGATACAAATAAAGAATTTTGGATTGATTTGATGTGTTACCTTCCATTTTTTGTATTTAGAGCATTCGGTTTTTCTCTATTTATTTTGTTTGTACTCCCTGTACTTTATGCTATATATGTGATTTTCTTATCTTAAATTATTTGTAAAAGTTCATTTCCTCTACGTATTTATGTACATCAGGCGTTAATAAATAACGAACATCTTTTTTATTCTGAATGGCTTTTCTAATAAAGCTAGATGATATTTTCATGATGGGGGCTTGACATCTTATCACATTCACATGATTAAAAGAAGAATAAACATTAGAGTTATCTTCTATTTCTTGCTCTGTTAAAACTCTTGGATATACGTATATCTTGTGGTTATTTAATATTTCATCTTGATTTTTCCATTTGTGAAAAGACCTTAAGTTATCTTCTCCCATAATCAAATGAAATTCATGGGTATTGAATTTTTCTTTGAGGTAAGCCAGTGTGTTTACGGTGTAAGAAGGAATAGGTAAATTAAACTCCTCGTTACATGCTATTAGCTTTGCGTTGTCCTCAACCGCTATACGAACTAGTGCTAACCGGTGGTGATCTTTAAGTAATGTCTCTCTTTTTTTTAATGGATTTTGAGGGCTCACTACCAACCAGACTTCATCTAATTCAGTATAATCTGCCATGTAGTTGGCTATGATGAGATGACCTACATGGATGGGGTTGAAAGTGCCAAAATACAAACCAACTTTTTTCACGACTTTAAAAATTTACTCACTTTTTCAAATGCATCTCTTTTTGCTTCTTCTAGCTTATCATTTATTATAATTAAATCAAAAGAAGAACTAAACTTCATTTCGTGGGTTGCTTTTTCAATTCTTTTATTCAATGATTTTTCATTTTCAGTAGCTCTGTTTTTCAACCTTTTAAAAAGTACATCCAATGAAGGAGGCTCAATGAAAATAGCAAGTGCATGCTCTCCAAAATGTTTTTTTAAATTTAACCCACCTACCACATCAACATCAAAAACAACATGTTGGTGACTACTCCAAATTCTATCTATTTCTGATTTAAGCGTTCCATAGAAATTATTTTCATAAACTTCTTCCCATTCTACAAATGCATTATCAGCAATCTTTGACTTAAAACCATCTACACTAAGAAAATGATAATCTTTACCATCTATTTCATTTGGCCTTCTATTTCTACTGCACGCTGAGATTGAAAATGATAGTGGTAGTTCTTTTTCCAAAAGATATCTCACAATAGTAGTTTTCCCTGCGCCAGAGGGAGCAGAAAATATAATGGCTTTTCCTTGAAATGATTTACTCGACATTATAATACATTTAGTACTTGTTCTTTTATTTTCTCTAGCTCATCTTTCATTTCCACCACTATTTTTTGAATTTCTAAGTGGTGCGATTTCGATCCGAGTGTATTAATTTCTCTTCCCATTTCTTGCGTAATAAAACCTAATTTTTTTCCTGACCCTTTTACAGCTAACGTATTTAAAAAATGAGTGCAGTGTTCATTAAGCCTTACTTTTTCTTCTGTAATATCTAGCTTTTCAGCATAATATAACAGTTCTTGTTCAAGTCTTTTCTCATCCAATTGATCCTTCAAATTCAAGGTATTGGCTGCATCTAGTATTTTAGATTTTACTTTTGGAAGTCTTTCGTTTTCAAATGGAGTTACTGAATTCAGGTGTTTTTGGATAGAACTAACTCTTTTTTGCAATTCATTTTTTAATGCTTCTCCTTCTTGACTTCGAAAATGATTTAATTCATTAGCCGCTTTTTCAACGCAAGTAATAATTTTACCTAAGTCTTCATTAGTGACTATTTCTTTTTTGTTTTCAATGGTGTCAGGTAATTTCAACACATGGCCAAGTAAATTTGATGTTGCATCTATGTTTAGATTTTCACTAATCTCTTTGAGTTCTTTAAAATAAGAGCTTATCTGTTCCTTATTGAGTGTTACGGCTGTGTTTTCCTTGTTTTTTTCATAATGAATGAGTAACTCTACTTTACCTCTTTCTAATTTTTCCTTTATGGTTTTTCTGGCCTTTAATTCAATCTCTTTTAAAAATGATGGCACTTTAACAGAAAGATCTAGGTATTTACTATTAAGTGATCTGAGCTCAACAATTATGTGTAGTTTATCAAGAGCAATTTCTGCTTTTCCAAAACCAGTCATTGATAACATCATAGGAGAAATTTTCTTCCAAAAGTAATCAATTGATTTTTTTACTCGGATCTAAACTCACTAAATATACACCTGAAAAGATAAGTATTGAAGATATCATGATGATGGCGTCCAAGTGTTCTCTCCCTGAAAATAGCGCTATAAAGGAAGTTAGAATGGGTTGTAAGTATATGTAGGTACTTACTACGGTTGGGCTTACATACTTGATTCCGTATATATTGAACAAATAACAGAAATAGGTAGTAAATAAGATAACGAATCCAATCTTCAGTAAAATGCTTGTAGGCATAACCCAATTTACAGCTGAAAACTGAGAAATTCCAAATGGGATTACACCCAATAGTCCAAATGTGAAAACCCACTTGATAACCGTAATGGGATGATATCTTGACATTAGTGGTTTCACAGAGATGAGGTATAATCCATAGCTTGATGCATTTAAAAATATAAGAAGATCACCCCACACACCAGCTTCTCCAGAAGTGTTTCCTTTATGTAAAATCACAGTTAATGCTCCAGCCAATCCAATGGTGATGCCTAATCCTTTTTTTAAACTCATTTTATCATTAATCATAAAAATGGATAAAATGCTAACAATAATTGGGCTGCTGATCATGATGATTGAGGCATGAATGGTAGAGGTTAAATCTAAACCTGAAAAAAACATAAGTTGGTTAGCCGTTACACCAAATAATCCACAAAGAACAAAGCGCCAAATATCATTTCTTTTGATGTTTTCATAGAAAAAAAACGATGTTACCCAGAATAAAAACGTTGCACCAACCGCTCTAAATAAAATAAAGGTAAAGGGAGGGACATACCCACCATCCATGACGTCTTTTGCATATCCATAATTAAAGGCATAAATCAAGTTTGCACCAAAGAGAGCTAAATGAGCCAGAAGTATTTTATTTTTTGTAACCATTTTATATCATGGATGAGATGATGTAGGATAAATATGCCGATAAATTTAATGTTATGAACAAAAAATGATTGGAATACATTAAATAATTAGATTTGTGTCCCTTAAATAAATACGATGAAATTTAATACAAAAGTGATTCATGCAGGCATACATCCAGACCCTGCCACAGGTGCAATCATGACTCCTATATATCAAACATCAACCTATGTACAAGAAGAAATAGGTTTACACAAAGGCTTTGAATATTCAAGAACAGGTAATCCTACTAGAGCTGCTTTAGAAAGTAATTTAGCAGCATTAGAAAGTGGTAAATATGGGGCGTGTTTTGGTAGTGGTTTAGCGGCTATTGACTGTGTAATTAAGATGTTAAACCCTGGTGATGAGGTTATTTCAACGAATGATTTATATGGCGGTTCATACAGAATATTTAAAACCATTTTTGAAAAATATGGTATACATTTTCATTTTGTGGACATGGTAGACGTTCAAAATATTTCTAATAAAATCAATGATAAAACAAAACTGATTTGGATAGAGACTCCCACTAATCCGATGATGAATATTATTGACGTTAAATCCATTGTGGAAATAGCCAAGAACTCAGGAATAAAAGTAGCTGTGGATAATACTTTTGCTACTCCATATCTTCAAAGGCCTTTAGAGTTAGGTGCTGATATCGTTATGCACTCTGTAACAAAATATTTAGGTGGACATTCTGATGTCGTTATGGGGGCTTTAGTTACAAATGATGAATCAATAGCGGAAGAAATGTATAGGATACAAAATTCAAGTGGTGCTGTTTGTGGTCCGATGGATTC
>JAYPLD010000006.1:0-7101 GCA_038129265.1 Crocinitomicaceae bacterium | reverse complement strand
AAGGCTCCAAATGGGCAATGTTTTAGTGGAATTACAAGAACACAGAGCCCCTTTACAAATGATGGAAGCAATGGTATGTCACAAGTATCTGCTATCACTTCTGGAAACAACGTATACAATGGTTCATGGCCTGGAAATAAGTATCTCAATATTTTTGTAGTTAATGATGCTGGAGGTGCAGCCGGATACACTACTAACCCCAGTATTTTCACTGGTTCTTCTATGAGTAATGGAATTTGGGTTTTACATGACTATGTCGGATCAATTGGGACGTCAGATTTGTATTCCAGCAGAACATTAACCCATGAAGTTGGACATTGGTTAAACCTAGATCATTTGTGGGGAAATAATAACAATCCTGGAAATGCATCAAGTTGTACACAGGACGATGCAGTGGATGACACCCCAAGATGTATTGGAGTTACGTCATGTAATGTGTCTTCCAATACGTGTTCAAATGATGCAGTTGATGGTTATTGGACAACAGACGTGGTAGATAACATTGAAAATTATTTGGAATACTCTTATTGTTCTAAAATGTTTACACCAGGTCAGAAGTCAAGGATGAGAGCCGCATTGGTTTCAAGTGTGGCGGGAAGGAATAATTTATGGTCTTCTTCAAATCATACAGCTACTGGACTTAATCAAACTCCAACTTTATGTGCTGTAGATATTAGATCCAATAGAGATATGGTTTGTGGAGGAGATGTGGTTGAATTTTTTGATGAATCCTACAATAATGTGAATAGTTGGAGCTGGAGTTTTCCTGGAGGATCACCAAGTACTTCAACTCAACAAAATCCCACGGTAACCTATGCAAATGCTGGAACATACGATGTTCAATTACAGGTTTCTGATCAGTTTGGAAATCAACTTTCTCAAAATTTTCCCAATTTCATTACGGTAATAGCTAATCCAGGTGATTTAACTCCATTTGTTGATGATTTTGAAAGTGCTACCCAAATTCCAAATTCAGATTGGTCGGTATATAATCCAGAAGGCCCTGGATTTCATGTGATGAATTCATCCAGTTTTTCAGGTTCGTATGCGGTCAAACTTGATAATTCTGCTGCTATCCCAGGATCTGTTGATGAATTAGTCAGCACCACTTTAGATTTATCTAATTTATCATCTGCCTCCTTATCCTTTAAATATGCTTTTGCTAAGAGAAATTCTCAAAACACAGACTTCATGCAAATTTTAGCTAGTAGAGACTGTGGTGAAACGTGGTTTTTAAGAAAAAATATTCCATCATCAACGATTGCAACTTATCCTAATACAAACTCATCATACAATCCTTCAGCGAATGATTGGAACACAGTGAATGTTTCTGGAATTACAAGTGTTTATCTGGTCAGTGATTTTCGTTTTAAGATAAAATTCACCAGTGGTGGGGGGAATGATTTATTTATTGACGATATCAATTTATCGGGGCCACTTTCCATTGAAGACGAATTGGTTTTTGATTTTACCGTATATCCTAATCCAGCAAACACTGTATCTATGTTGAAATTTAATCTCAGTTCCATTGTTGACGATGCAACTATAAAGATAGTTGATCCATTAGGTAGAATGGTTTACAGACTAGATAACCAAGTTTATAATGCAGGATTAAATGAAATAGAGCTAAATGTTAGAAATTTAAATCCAGGTTGGTACAATGTAATTTTCGATTCTCCTCATCGTAAAATTTCAACTAAATTGATGATAAATAATTGATCATGAAAAAAACAGTTATTTCGTTTTTAGCCTTTTTGTTTTTACTGGTTTCTTGCAGTACTGATTTTGAGTTAAATGCACCTTACAAAACCATTCCGATTGTCTATGGTTTATTAGATCAATCTCAGGATACCCAATTTGTAAAAATTAATAGATCCTTTTTGGGATATGGCAATAATGTAAATTATGCAGCTATAAATGACTGTACTGAATTTAATAATGTAATTGCAGTCCTTGAGGAGTATGACGAGTTCGGAAGTATGATAGATCAAGACACACTTAGGGAACTCATGGTAGGTGGCTTAGACCCAGGAATTTTTTATGAAGATTCACAAAAGGTGTATTTTTTTGAGTCACTTTATGATACACTAAGAGAAGAAAATAGTTATCATTTAAAAGTCTCTATTCCTGAAAAAAACTTAGCATTTGATGCAAGAACAGATATGATAAAGGGTTCTTGGCTAAACTTTAAATATCAGACTTATCTTTTCTTGAGAATAAACGGATTTAAGGTTGCAGATGTTGACCTAGCTACAACAGGTGACGATGGTTATTTCGATCAATCTTTAAGGTGGGTAACAGCAGAGGGAGGAAGGCGATATGAATTGGTTTTCAGACTGCACTATACGGAAGTTTATACGGATTTATCTGAACAGGATAAATTTTTGGAGTGGAATTTAGGAAGACAAATCAGTGTTTCTACAGAAGGTGGAGAAGAAATGTTTAAAGACATTGCTGGAGTTTCTTTTTTCAATTGGGTTGTTAGTCAACTTGAGAATAATGAAAACGAGAGTGACGTGCTGAAAAGAGTGTTAAAAATGGATGCAGTAGAACTTATTTTAACCGCGGGTAACGATGATTTAAATACATATATGCAAGTTAACGAGCCCGTTACTGGAGTGGTCACAGAGAGGCCGATATTCACTAATGTGAATAACGGATATGGTATTTTTGCTAGTAAGTATAGTACTAAACTCTCCACTTTCCTGTCTGATGGTACCATGCTGGAGTTATGTGCTGGACAACTTACCAGTGAGTTTAAATTCTGTTGCGATTCAGCCAATTTAGTGCCTCAAAATTCTGCTACTCAAGCCGTGGCTATTTCATTACTTACAGGAGGGGTAGAAGTAGGCTGTGATTAATCTCCGCAGTTACATGAATTTGAAAAATATATTTTGGCATTAGGAAGTAATGCTGATATTCTTTGTTTTTCCCGGTCTGAGAATTGAATTACTCTAAAATCCACTTCTTTTAATGAAGTTAGTAGGCCAATTTCGTCTGGAATATGGCTTAGTTCATTTGACCACATGTCTAATTTGATAAGAGAATTTAAATTTTTGATCTTTTTTGGAATAGAAGTAATCTTATTATTATTAATTATTATTTCTTGAAGCAGTCTGAGCTCGGTAATTATTTCGGGAAAATCAGTAAAATTATTTTTTGAAAGGTTAATATGTTCAAGATTTTGAAGTGCTTTCAACTCCTTAGGTATATGATCTAATCGATTTTTACTTAAATCTAGATATTCTAAGTTTTTTAATAGAAAAAGGTTATTAGGTAATGAGTCCAGTTTTTTTCTAGATAAATTAAGCTTGTAAACATGTTCTTTATTTTGAATGGCTTCTTCCAGGTTTTTATAAATAACACTACGTTGAGCATCAAACTTATTAGTAAGCCCTATAAAGAAAAAAAGCAGGTATAAATAAAAATTATTCACTTAGGATTTGAGTTGCTTTAACGCAATCTTTAGCAATTTGAGTTTTAAGTGCTTCTATGTTTTTGAATTTTATTTCTTCTCTAATCTTCTTTATTACATCGACTTTAAGGTTTTCACCATAAATGTTTTCATTAAAATCAAATAAATGGATTTCAATGCTTTCATTTTGATTAATTCCAATGGTAGGACGATTACCTATGTTCATTATTCCATGGCAATGTTTTTTATTTTTAAGTTCACATTTTACAGCGTACACTCCTTTGTTGGGAATAATTTTTTCTTGGCTAGAAAGGGAAATGTTTGCTGTGGGGTAATTAATGGTCTTACCTATGCCATCTCCTTTGATTATAATACCAGAAAAATGAAAAGGATAACCTGTGTAATTAGGTACCAAGTGTATATCCCCACTGTAGATGGCATTCCTTACTTTTGTAGAACTTACTTTAATTTCATCAATTTCATGGACGCTAATTTCTTCTAGATTGTAATGGTATTTATCTTTTAGCTTATCTAAAAGTTCAATATTTCCTTTTCGATCATTTCCAAAATGGTGATCATATCCTATAACCAGCGTATGTGTCTTAAGTTTATTCACAATTAATTCTTCCACATACTTTTGTGCGCTGTATGTAGAGAAAGATCTAGTAAATGGATAAATTACAAGATGATCTAATCCTTTTTTTTCTAGAACTTGGATTTTTTCATTAAGTGTATGAATCAGCTTAACGGTATTGTCATTGAATAATACTTTTCTTGGGTGTGGATGAAAAGTAAGTAAAACGGTTTCGCCATTTACGGAAGAAGCAATTTTTTTGATTCTATTCAGTATTTTTTGGTGACCTAAATGAACTCCGTCAAATGTGCCTACCGTAACTACAGGATTCTTAATGTCAATATAACTAGAAAAATCTGTATGTACTTTCAATGATATTAAGTTTAAAATCGATTATAATTTCAGAGTAAAAATAGCAGTTAATTTCGCCTCTGTATCAACAAGTTGTGATTTTATTAACATATCTGCATAAGTAATGTAAATTATATTAGTTTTGCAGCGTAAAAATTAAAACGATTTTATATGTCTCAGATTAAAGGAAAAATCTCACAGGTAATTGGTCCGGTTGTGGATGTTAGTTTTGAAAATGCAGATAAGTTACCAAACCTTATGGATGCTATCGAAATTAAAAAAGAAGATGGTACTAGAGTTGTCTTAGAATGTCAAAAGCATATTGGTGAAGATAGCGTTAGAACAGTAGCAATGGATTCTACAGATGGTCTCACAAGAGGAATGGATGCTATAGCTATTGGAGCACCAATTAGTATGCCTACTGGAGATGAAGTAAAAGGAAGATTATTTAATGTAGTAGGTGAGGCAATTGATGGAATTGGCGAATGCGAAACAGATCAAAAATTACCTATACACAGAGAAGCACCTAAGTTTGAAGACTTATCAACGGCAACTGAGGTATTATTTACAGGAATTAAAGTTATTGACTTGATTGAGCCCTATGCTAAAGGGGGTAAGATTGGTTTATTTGGTGGTGCTGGTGTTGGTAAAACAGTATTAATTCAAGAATTGATTAACAACATCGCAAAAGGTCACGATGGATTATCGGTTTTTGCTGGTGTTGGAGAAAGATCAAGAGAAGGAAATGACTTATTACGTGAAATGCTTGAATCTGGAATTGTAAAGTATGGTGATGAGTTTATGGAGGAAATGGAAAAAGGGAATTGGCCGTTAGATAAAATCAACAAGGAAGCACTTAAAGATTCTCAAGCTGCATTTGTTTTTGGACAGATGAATGAGCCTCCAGGAGCAAGAGCTAGAGTTGCACTTTCAGGATTAACTTTAGCTGAAAATTTCAGAGATGGAGATGGTGAAGGTAAAGGGAAAGATATCTTATTCTTTATCGACAATATTTTTAGATTTACACAAGCAGGATCTGAGGTATCTGCTCTTTTAGGTAGAATGCCATCTGCTGTAGGTTACCAGCCTACACTTGCTACCGAAATGGGGGCTATGCAAGAAAGAATTACTTCTACCAAAAAAGGTTCGATTACTTCTGTTCAAGCGGTTTATGTACCAGCGGATGATTTAACTGACCCTGCTCCTGCAACTACATTTGCTCACCTTGATGCAACTACGGTATTGTCAAGAAAATTGGCTGCACTTGGTATATACCCAGCGGTTGATCCACTAGATTCCACATCAAGAATTCTTACCCCACAAATATTGGGAGATGCTCACTATGATTGCGCACAAAGAGTTAAAATATTACTACAGCGTTATAATGAATTACAAGATATCATCGCCATTCTAGGTATGGATGAATTGTCTGAAGAGGATAAGTTAGCTGTTCATAGAGCAAGAAGAGTACAACGATTCTTATCTCAGCCTTTCCATGTTGCCGAACAGTTTACGGGTATGCCTGGTGTTTTTGTTAGTATAGAAGACACTATTAAAGGATTTAATATGATCATGGATGGTGAAGTAGATAAGTATCCTGAAGCAGCATTTAACCTTAAAGGAACAATAGAAGAAGTTATTGAAGCTGGTGAAAAAATGTTAGCGGAAGTAAAGTAAAATTTCATTATGGAAGTTCAAATAATTACGCCTGATTCTACTTTATTCAACGGAGAAGCATCCTTAGTTGTAGTTCCTGGAATTGATGGGCAAATTGGTATTCTTAACAACCATGCTCCTCTAGTTTCAAGTCTTGTTAAGGGTGTCGTCAAGGTAAAACATAATGACAAAGAAGATCTTTTTGATATCCCCGGTGGTGTTGTAGAGGTTTCTTCAAATAAAATTACAGTCTTAGCTTCTTAATTGCTTAAAGTAAATTTTAAAGCATAAAAAAAGGGGACAATTGTCCCCTTTTTTGTGTTTAGTAATGTAAGAAATTACTTTTCAGATTCTTCCACAATTGTTGCTTCTTCAACATTTGAATCTTCTGTTTTACTAAAAGAGCTCTTTGCATTATCAATAGTCTCTTTGATAGTAGATTTCATTTCTTCAGCTTTTGATGAAAATTTTTCTTCCATTTCTTTCAGTCCTGGAAAAGTATCATAAAGTTTAGTTTTATTTTTTTCAATTTGACTTTCAATATCTTCTTTTGCAGTGTCAATTGTTTTAAAAAAATCACCTACAATATTCTTTCCTTCTAAATCTGTTTTTTTTCCTAATTCAACGAGTTCGTTAAATTGCGTTTTTACTTTTTCATTTGTTTGCATAGCTAAACCTAGTCCAGCATATGTTAATGTTTTTATTGTGTCCATTTATTTTGTTGTTTGTGTTCTAGTCTTAGATTTTGTTGTTGTCTTGTTTGCTGTTGTTTTGCTAGCTGCTTTTTTTGCTTTGGCTAGCTCTATTTCAAGCGATTGTATTTTATCGTTTAAAGCTTGTATTTCCTTTTCTTTGGTAAGAAAATCAAACTTTTCGGTTACCTTTTCGGTAGCCATTTTAAACTTAGATTCGAAATCTTCTCTTCTTTTTTCAGTGGACGAAAAAAAATCTTGAACGATTCTTTTGCCTTCTGTATCTGAGATTCTTCCTTTTTCTACTAATTCATCAATGGTTTCCTTTACTTTTTCAGAGGTCATAGATGCTAAACCTACTCCAGCGTAAACCATATTTTTAACCATCTCCATTTTATTTGTTTTTAAATTTG
>JAYPLD010000005.1:46086-48281 GCA_038129265.1 Crocinitomicaceae bacterium | reverse complement strand
GAGTCATATTGAGAAATGGAAAGAAATGGTAGAAAAAAACCAATAGTATATAAGAGGTACTTTCTCAAATTTAATTGAATTGATAAGCAATGCCAAAATCAGGACTCCAGCCAAGTATTTGATGAATTTGTGTAGCGAAAATCAACTGGATTTGATTTAAGTGAACATTTATTCCTAAAGATGCTAAGGAAGGGTTTGTCCCTATACCTCCTCTAATACTTACCTTTTCATTTGGACTATATTGAATTGCTGTAATGAATGATAATGGATAAATCATATCCTTTTTAACGCCTGCTTGTAAACTAAGCTCAGATGAAAAGTGATAGCCAGCAGCAAATTGTATTACCGTTGGAACCCTCTCGTTAGCGTAATCATCAATTTTTGAAAATGTAGGATTTATGAGAGAAAATCCAAGGTGTAATTCATTTGTTAGGTTTGCTGCAAATCCAACATCTGTAGATAATACGGATCTTGAATTATAAAATTCACCAGAATTGATATGGTGATAATTTAATTTAATTCCACTTGTAATGTTTTCACCAAGTTTCATAGCATATCCAAAACCAGTTGAGTTGATTTGAAAATATTCATTCCCATAATTTGAATAATTGAGACCAAATGTGCCCTTTTTGGTGCAAATAGCTAACACCATATTTGCGGTGGTAAAATCACTCAATAAAAATGGTTGATGAAAACTAACTGCTATAGAACTTCTTTCTAAATTTTGAAGTTGCCCCACATTATAATTAATAGACCAAACATCTACATTATTTGCATTAAGACCAGCTAGTGCAGTACTATTAGGACCAGCGGATTCAATTAATTGACAATAACCCTCGTATCTAGAACCTAGTAATAACAGGATGATGATTGCAATCCTTTTCATTTAATGAATTTACTGATTTTATTTAAATGGCGATTTTATGAATTAATCGAAAAAGAAAGATATTTGATTTTAATACCATCTTTCAACCACTTTTCTTCATAAAATGTTCTACAGGATAAAGTTTCCTTAAGGTCTTCATTTATTTTTTCAGTTGAATCATCTATGTTTTTAATGTTGTGCAGAATCTGGTAACGATGTAATTGAATTTGCTCAAGTGTGTACTCATATAACAATTGACTATCTGTTTTTAAATGAATTATTCCCTTCGGATTTAATATTTTTTTGTAGCGTTCAATAAAAAGAGGTGATGTTAATCTTTTTCTTGGTTTTTTAGGCTGGGGATCAGAAAATGTTAGCCATATTTCGTTGACCTCACCTGGTTCAAAAAATTTAGTTATAAAGTCAACCTTTGTTCTTAAAAAACGAACATTAGTTAATTTATTTTCTAATGCAGTTTTTGCACCCCTCCAAAGTCTAGCACCTTTGATGTCTACACCTATAAAGTTTTTGTCATGGTTTTTAGATGCAAGACTTGTAGTGTATTCTCCTCTTCCACATCCCAGTTCGAGAATAATGTTATTGTCATTTTGGAATTCTTTGCTCCAATTCCCCTTTAATTCTGATTGTTCTGAATTATAATGAAGCGTTGGCTGAAATAGATTTTGAAAAGTTTCATTTTCGTTAAATCTTTTCAGTTTATCCTTTCCCATCTCCGTCAAATTTTCCGCTTTTAGGCAAAATTTTTGTTTTTTCACCAAAAAATTCTGCAAAGTCGCGCATTGCATTTGCCAATTGATCCTCGGATGTAGCCCTTTCATAGGTGTTTGCCATAGTCATAAATGACTGAAAAATCATCATGTTCATTTCTTCAATAGACATTTTTTTGGTCCAAAGGTCAAGGTTAAAGGTTTCCTTATTTTTAGCGTTCCAGAAATACATTAATGCAGCAGATGCTTCCTCTTTTTTGTCATTTTCTTGAGTTGAACTCCAGTTTATAGATTCGGGGATCATGTTTTCATCCATGATGACATCTACAGTTAGTGTCTCTTTTCTTTCTTTATCAGGGTTCATAATATTTGAGTAATTTTTGAATATTATTTTCTTTCATTAATTCAACTATATCTACATTGGTATTATCAACGTAATCTTTAATCATTTCATACCCCATCCAAATACCAATGGTTGACGGTGAATCAGGGCCAAAGCTTTTTGTGTAAGGACCTTCTTGAAAAAATGGATCTACTAAGGCCGGTTCTTTGTTGTAAAGTAACTTTTCATCGATAATAAATCTCCAGATGTATTCTTCATT
>JAYPLD010000005.1:31904-45986 GCA_038129265.1 Crocinitomicaceae bacterium | reverse complement strand
CCAAGATACATGTCCAAGCCAATCCAGATAATATGATCATTTTCTAATACAGTAGCATTAAAATTGGAATAAAAAGTACCTACTTGAGCATGAGTTATCCCCGCATTAAAAAGGTTGGAATAATTCGCCATACCCACACTAATTTTTTCTTCGTATTCACCAAATTCATTAAATGTAGCTGATATGCTTTTGAAAATTTCCTTCATACTACTGTCGTTCAGAAAATGCTGCAATGTTGGGATAGTAAATGAATCAATTTTATTTGGGTTTGAAAGGTGATCTTTTTCACCAGCTCTGATCATCCGAGTGTAAAAATTTTCATATAATTCTGGATATTCCATTAATGTGTTATGAAGGTGATTTGCATCCCCAGAAAGAAAAATAGGATTTAAATGAATACTATTTACTTCTACCAATTTGGATTTATCTATATATAAGGAGTTGGTAGTTTCTTCACATCCCAGTAGTGACAAAACAATGAATAAAAAAATAAATTGTAACCTTTTCATATTTACTTTTGTAAAAGTAAAACTTGTTGCCTAAAGTTTATGATTTAATAAATATACTTTCTATGAAAAATTTAATTCTTATTTCGATTTTAATCATTTGTCCTTTAACTATTCAAATAAATGCGCAGGAATCTGGTGACCCTATTGTGAAAATGAACAATGAAAAAGATGCTAAATTGAGATTTGGTATAAAAGGAATTTCTTCAATTGGTTGGCTAATGCCAGAAAACACTAGGCGATTTTCTAGATACGAACTTGGTCTTGGTTATGGATGGGGGCTAAATCTAGAAATGAAAATTAATAAAACAACATCATTTAGAACAGGCTTTAGTTTAACCAATTTCAAAGCAGGTTTAAATTATTTTGATGATGAATTACCACAGCATGAAGAAACGTATTATGTAGTCAATGATTTTGAATTTGTAGAATGGGAAAGTAATGTAACTGCTCCCGATGGTGAAATCTTCCAACTTCTAAATAGGAAATATAATCTTAGTTATGTAAATATCCCTCTTATACTTAAACTGAAAACAAACGAAATTGGGTATTTCACATACTTTGGCGAGTTTGGAGGTCTATTGAGTTTAAAAACAAAAGCAAGTGTTGAAGATAGAAGCATTCCACTAAATGACTCATTAGCGCCTTTATCATCAGAAGCATTTTCTACTTTTGAAGATTTGGATTTAAGCTCAGGGACACAACCATTTAGAGCGGGATTGTCCTTAGGTGCTGGTGCAGAATATAATTTTTCAGGATCAACTTCTTTATTTTTTCAAGTTAATTGGAACTATTTTGTCACCAATGTGCTTACTAAGCAGGATAATGAAAAATATTTAAGAACATATGACGATGGAGTTTTCGAGCCATTGGGGGCAAAGTCAATTCCTGGACGGGTTTCTATTACGGTTGGGATATTATTTTAAACAAGAATTTATTACCGTTAAAATGTTGTAATTTCGATTATGGAATATTCCAAAGTTGAAGCTTACATTACAAACTGGCTATCAGACTACCTAGAGTCGTCAAGCTTGAAGGGTTTTGTGGTAGGAGTTTCCGGAGGTGTTGATTCTGCTGTTACTTCCACGCTTTGTGCAAAAACCAAAAAACAAACGTTGGTAATCAACATGCCTATACTTCAGAATGCTCAACAATTTGATCGAAGTAATGAACACATAAATTGGTTAGAAAAAAAATTTGAAAATGTCAAAGGGTTTGAGGTTGATTTAACTCCAGTTTTCGATGCATATAAAACTACTTTACCTCATGCTTTTCAAGACGATCTTTCCTTAGCCAATTTACGTTCAAGGATAAGGATGGCCACCCTTTTTCAATTTGCTTCAAACCAAAAATTATTAGTGGCAGGTACCGGAAATAAAGTAGAAGATTTTGGAGTGGGTTTTTACACTAAATATGGTGACGGTGGAGTGGATATATCTCCAATAGCTGACTTAATGAAAACAGAAGTTTTTGGATTAGCAAAGTATCTTGGAATTATTGAATCTATTCAAAACGCACCTCCGACTGATGGACTTTGGGATGATGATCGTAGTGACGAAGATCAACTAGGTGCATCCTACAGTGAACTGGAATGGGCGATGCGATATTTGGAACAAAATAATGCCCAAAAATTAACTCCTCGTCAAAAGGAAGTATTAGGGATATACAATACTTTTCATAGCGCGAATAAACACAAGATGTTACCCATCCCAGTTTGTGAAATTCCTGATAATTTAAGATAAGCTATTGCTCTGGGGCTAATTCCACTTTTATTCCATCTATAGCTGTAGAAAGTTTTAATTGACAAGAAAGTCTACTATTGTCTTTCGCATCCCAGCTTTCATCTAGCATGGCCATTTCTTCGTCAGACTTTTCTGTCAATTTATGAGGAGACAAGATATATACATGACATGATGCACACATTGCCATCCCCCCACAAGTACCCTCAACTGGAAATTCATTCATCTTGAGTAATTCCATGAGATTCAAATTCATGTCAGTTGGACCAGACAATTGATGTTCATTTCCAGAACGATCAATTACGCTAATGTTAACGTCACTTTTCAAAACCAGTTATTCCCGTTACGGTTGTGTATTTGAGTACATTGTTTTTTTCTGGATAAATTCGTTTAAAAGCGGATTGGACCATAATGGCAGCTTCATGAAAGCCACACAAAATCAGTTTTAGCTTGCCTTCGTAAGTGTTCACATCACCTATAGCATAGATTCCCTCAATATTGGTAGAATAATCTTTTGCATTATTCACTTTTATGGCATTTTTATCAATTTCTAAACCCCAGTTAGCAATGGGCCCCAGTTTTGGGGTTAATCCAAATAAAGGAAACCAATATTCGCTTTTTAGTTTAATATCTTCATTTGATTTTGTTTTCACAAATAGATGTAATTTATCATTCTCTTTCTCCACTTTTTTAACTTCAGCGTTTAGTATCATTTTCATCCATCCCTTTTCTGTATAATCAATGGCTTTTTGTACGGAATCGTTGTGTGCTCTAAAACTTTCACTTCGATGAATTAAAGTCACACTGCCTTTTTGTTTTTCTGTGAAATACAATGCCCAGTCTAATGCAGAGTCTCCACCACCTGAAATTACAATCTCTTTATTTTCATAATGCTCGGGATCTTTTACAATGTAATGGATTCCCTTTTCTTCGAATTTAAGGAGGTTTTCTACGGGAGGCTTTCGGGGTGTAAAAACACCAAGACCACCTGCTATAGCCACTACTGGAGCGACATGTTCTGTCCCCTTGTTTGTAAATACATGAAATTGTCCATTTTTATCTTTACTTATACTTTCTGCCGATTCACCTAATGTAAACCCAGGATTAAATGGGCTTATCTGTTCCATAAGTTTATCTACTAAATCGTGGGCTAAAATGCTAGGGTAAGCAGGGATGTCATAAATGGGTTTTTTGGGGTAAATTTCTGCACATTGTCCACCAGGTTGAGGTAAGGCATCTATTAGATGACATCTAAGTTTTAGTAGTCCCGCCTCAAACACGGTAAATAACCCAACTGGTCCAGCACCTATGATAATAATATCAGTTTGTATCAAAAGGAATTATGTTTAAAGTTAACGACTCGATTTAAGTAGACCGCAAAGGTAATTGATGATTTTAAACTAACAATTATTTTCACTTAAATGAAATGATTACATTTGATTTTGAATTTTGAAATGAAACAGGTTAAACTTTTAGATAAATCGTTTCGTCTATTTATCGATTCTAACAAAATAAAAAAGTCCATTGATGATTTGTCTAAAATTGTTAATAGTGATTATAAACACACCTGTCCGCTTTTTGTTTGTGTTTTAAATGGTTCATTTCTTTTTGCGGCAGATTTATTAAGGCGATTTGAACATCAATGTGAAGTGTCGTTCATCAAAATATCATCTTACCAAGGAACTTCATCAACAGGAAATTTAAAGGAATTAATTGGCTTGAATGAGCAGATTAAAGGTAGAGATGTTATTGTGGTAGAAGATATAGTAGATACGGGTAATACTCTTGAAGGAGTATATGAAGAATTGCTAAAGCATAATCCAAAGTCTGTTCAAACGGCTACCCTTCTTTTCAAGCCAAACGCTTACCAAAAATCAATTGAGGTAAAGTATAGTGCACTACAAGTAGGAAATGAATTTCTAGTAGGGTATGGTTTGGATTATAACGGTTTAGGAAGGAATTTAGAAGATATTTATATAATAAACGAAACAAATTAATATGCTAAATATTGTACTATTTGGACCACCTGGTGCAGGAAAGGGGACTCAGGCAGAAAATATTAAAGAACACTACCAATTAATTCACTTATCAACAGGAGATATTTTTAGAAAAAATATTAGTGAGTCAACCCAATTAGGGAAACTTGCTAAGAGTTTTATTGATAAAGGTGAATTAGTCCCGGATGAAGTAACTATTCAGATGCTGGAATCAGAAGTAAACAAATTTAATGATTCCAATGGGTTCATTTTTGATGGGTTTCCAAGGACTACCCAGCAGGCAGAAGCATTAGACAAGTTTCTTCATAGCATAGGTACAGAAGTGACCAAGATGATTGCGTTAAATGTTCCTGAAGAAGAGCTAGTTAAAAGATTATTGAACAGAGGAAAAGAAAGTGGAAGAACGGACGATCAAAATAAAGATGTAATTACTAATAGAATTCAAGTTTATGAAAAAAACACAGCCGTGTTAGCTGATTTTTATCAAGCCCAATCAAAACTTGAAAACGTGAATGGAATAGGATCAGTTGAAGAAGTGACAAATAGAATTTTCAGCGCTATTGACAATTAATACCCATGTCAAACAGTAATTTTGTTGATTATGTAAAAATCTGTTGTAGATCCGGAAAGGGTGGAGCAGGATCTAAGCATTTCCACAGGGATAGAACAACAGCTAAAGGAGGTCCTGACGGAGGCGATGGAGGGAGAGGCGGTCATGTTATTTTAAGAGGTAATAAGCAGATTTGGACATTACTGAACTTGAAGTATAGAAAACATGTTATTGCGGAACATGGAGACCCTGGCAGTGCCAATTTAAAAACGGGTAAAAATGGTAAGGATGAAATTTTAGAAGTTCCTTTAGGAACAGTAGCTAAGGATGCTGAAACAGGTGAATTCATTTGTGAAATAACTTCAGATGGAGAGGAAATAGTATTGTTACAAGGAGGAAAAGGGGGGTTAGGAAATAATCATTTTAAATCATCAACAAACCAGGCACCAAGATATGCCCAGCCCGGAGAGTCAGGAAAAGAAGAATGGAAAATATTAGAGCTAAAAGTCTTAGCTGACGTTGGACTTGTTGGCTTTCCAAATGCAGGTAAATCTACTTTACTTTCGGTTGTTTCTGCAGCTAAACCAGAAATTGCAAATTATCCTTTTACAACACTTGTTCCTAATCTAGGCATTGTTGCATATAGAGATCATAAGTCGTTTGTAATGGCTGATATTCCGGGTATTATTGAAGGCGCACATAAAGGAAAAGGGCTTGGACATCGTTTTTTGAGGCATATTGAACGTAATGCAGTTTTGTTATTTATGATTCCAGCTGATGCGGATGATATTTTAAAAGAGTATCAGATTTTATTAAATGAATTAGCACAATATAATCCTGATTTATTAGATAAGGAAAGATTACTTGCCATTACAAAATGTGATTTATTGGATGATGAGTTAATGTCTGAGCTTAAAGACGAATTCCCAAAGGATATTAAGGTTGTTTGTATTTCTTCTGTTTCTCAGCATGGATTAACTGAGCTTAAAGATGAAATTTGGAAACTTATTCATTATGAGTTGGATTGAACAATTAGATCATAAACTCATCCTTTTTTTAAATGGTAATAATCAACCTATTTTAGATCAATTCATGTGGTTGGTAAGTGATCCGTTATTCGGAATCCCTTTTTATTTATTCTTTCTTTTTTTAGTTTATAAAACTAAAGGGGCCAAATCTACTTTATTGATTTTTATTGTTACATCTGTTGCGGTTGGCTTAACAGATTTCACAGCACAAAATTTATTTAAGGAAACTATTCAGCGTTACAGGCCAAGTCACCATCTAACTTTATCACAAGATTTGAATTTTGTTTCGGGATACAGGGGGGGGCAATACGGGTTTATTTCTAATCATGCCTCAAATATGGCTTGCGTTGCATTTTCAATTTTTCTCTATGTAAGAGAGAAGTACCATCATTTATGGTTCTTCTTTTTATTTTTTGTTATCCTAATTTCTTACAGTAGAGTTTATTTAGGGGTGCATTATCCTACCGATATTCTAGGGGGATGGATATGGGGTTCGCTAATTGCATATTCATTTTATTTCTTTTCAAAAAAAATCATTTTATGAGTTCTCTTTTCGCTGTATTTATAGGTGGTGGTTTAGGTGCGGTTTTTCGATTTCTTATTGGGAAATATGTAGTATTTTTCTATCAAGGGTTTTTTCCGCTTTCTACATTAATTGCAAATGTTTTTTCTTGTCTTATTCTCTCCGTAATTATTTTTAAGTCCGTTGATTTTAAGTGGTTAAATGATCACATTTTGCTATTATTAACGGTAGGTTTTTGCGGAGGATTAAGTACATTTTCAACTTACAGTTTAGAGACATTTGAATTGTTAAGAAACGGATCTTTTGGTTGGGCTATCTTAAACTTTGTGATGAGTACCCTAGTTTGTGTCTCTGTTATATATGTTGTCTACAGAAAAATGATTTAGTATCAATTTTGACAATCCAAAAAGATTTCAGGTAGTTTTTCTTCGTTCTTTAATGCTTCTTCTAAGCTGTTAAATTTGATTTTTATTTTCTCCAAACTACATTCACAAAATGTGCTGTCTAGACTAGATGCGTAACATTCATCAATGTAAGTTTTACATTCTTCTTTGCTCCATTTCTCACATGAAAAAAACATAACAATCAGGCTTAATGAAATTATTTTTCTAATCATTATTTTTTGGTTTTTGTTTGTTAATCATGTCTATAAATTCATCTAATGTGTATTCACCTAATTTATCCTGATTTCTGGAAAAATAATCTATTATACTATCTTTTGATGATGTTTTGAAAATGAAGTTTTTATTTACGTTATGAGATTTAATGTAAGGATAATTTTTCAAAACGTGATTAATCACTTCACTTGTGTCTGTGTTTTCCATCTCGTCATGTGAAATATCTAAAAACTTAACCTCCAAACTATCTCTTATCATCTGTGTAATACTATCTAATATAGTAGGTTTTGAGGTGTAATATGAAATAGCTTGATTTAAGTCATATTTGTTCTTACCTATATTTTGAAGTTTATCATTAATAAATAAAAATGCACTATCTCGGTGGTATTCTTGATTTCTATTGCTTACAAATGCATCAACTAGATATAGCTCCTCTAATATTTCTTTAAATTCTTGAATCGTCAACGGAGATGAATTAGATATGTCTTTTGGTTCATCTCTAATGCATGAAAATATAGATACACAAAAGAAAAAAAAAAGTATTTGTTTCATCTATTGAATTTAAGCCTCATCCCTCTAAAAGATGGATCAATTTTTCCATTTTCAAAAGCAACTACTCCATTAATGATAGTACTATGAATGGAGCTACTAAACCGATGGCCTTCAAATGGTGACCAGCCACATTTGTATAGAATGTTATTTTTGTTAGTCGTATAATTTCTGTTTCTATTAATTAAAACAAGATCTGCAAAATATCCTGGCCTTAGAAAACCTCTATTTTCAATGTTAAAACAAGTGGCCACATCATGACTTGTTTTTCTAACTACATCTGTAATACTAATTTCATTTTTATGTACTAAATCCATTAATGCAAGTAATGCATGTTGAACCAATGGCCCCCCAGAAGGTGCTTCTAGATATTTGTTGTTTTTTTCTTCTATGGTATGCGGTGCATGGTCTGTAGCAATAATATCGATGGTGTTGTTTTTAAGTGCATTGATAATTGCTTTTCGATCAGATTCTTTTTTGACAGCAGGATTCCATTTGATTAAACTTCCTTTTTCTTCATAAAAATTATCGTTAAACCATAGGTGGTGTATGCAACATTCTGCAGTAATTTTTTTATCCTGAAGGGGTGATTTATTATCGAAAAGTGCCAATTCTTTTTCTGTAGATATATGCAGAATATGAAGTCGAGTTTCATGTTTTTTAGCTAATTCAACTGCCAGTGAGGAGGATAAAAAACAAGCTTCTTCGGATCGAATCACAGGATGAAATTTAAATGGAATATCCTCTCCATATTTCTGCTTGAATTCGGCTAAATTTTTTCTTATTGTTAATTCATCTTCACAGTGTGTTGCAATTAACATGGGGCTATGTTCAAAAATATGGCTCAGTACTTTCTTGTTATCAACTAGCATATTTCCAGTAGATGAACCCATAAAAACTTTAACTCCGCAAACCTCGTTTGGATTAGTTTTTAGTACTTCATCTAAGTTTTCATTATTTGCACCCATGAAGAATGAATAATTTGAAAAAGCGTTCTGTTTAGCTACCTGATATTTTTCTTCTAAGAGTTTTTGGGTAACCGTATTAGGAACGGTATTAGGCATTTCCATAAAGCTGGTAATTCCTCCCGCTAATGCAGCCCTTGATTCTGTAAATATATTTGCTTTGTGGGTTAAACCTGGTTCTCTAAAATGTACTTGGTCATCAATCATTCCAGGAATTAAAGTTAATCCAGTGGCATCAATTTCTCGATCAAACGTACCGCTTATATGCCCTTTTTTCACTTCAGAAATGTAATTTCCTTCCATGGCTAAGTCACCATTAAAAGTCAATCCTTCATTGATTATTTCCGCATTTCTTATGACAACTTTAGGCGTCAAATTTTTTTGATTTTAATTTTAATACTCCGATAAACGCTTCTCTAAATATTTTGATATTCATTTTGGATTGACCTAACTCTCTATCCTTAAAATGAATCGGAATTTCTTTAACATTAAACCCATGTTTAATAGCACTATACTTCATCTCTATTTGGAATGCGTATCCAACAAACCAGATGTTATCTAAATTAATTTTTTCCAACACTTCTCTTTTATAACAAATAAAACCTGCGGTGGTATCTTTAATTTTAATGTTCAACACAAATCGGACATACAATGATGCATAGTAGGAAAGCCAATATCTAGATTTGGGCCAATTAATAATTTTACCACCAGGAACGTACCTAGAACCAACACAAGCATCAGCTCCATGCTTTGAGCAAGAGTAGAGCAGCCTTGGAAGATCATCAGGGTCGTGGGAAAAATCAGCATCCATTTCAAAAATGTAGTCATACTGATGCTTTATAGCCCATTTGAAGCCATCAATATAGGCGGTCCCCAGTCCATTTTTACCTTGCCGAATCATGAGGTGAAGCCTGTTCTTATAATCTTTCTTGATATCTTCTACTACCCTAGAGGTCCCATCAGGTGAGCTATCATCCACAATTAAAACATCAAAATTGTCTTTTTTGTCTAGTACGGAAAGAACAATATTTTTAATGTTTTCAATCTCGTTATAAGTAGGTATGATTACAAGTGATTTCATTACTTACACGAATATAAGTTTAAATTTTATCCTCCTTGTTTAATTTTTAATTATATCTAATTTTTAAGTATTTTTAACTCCTAAATTTTATGAAATACACCATTTTTATATTGCTCTTTTTAAGCTTACATTTTTCTTTCTCACAGGGAAATAATGTGACTCTTTTAAGTCAATGGTCAGACTCTAGCTTACCTCCTGTTTATGACGGTGAGTCTGTTTATAACGAGGTTTGGGGAATTACTAAGGATGGTATAGAATATGCTATTGTTGGATCCAGAATGGGTACCCATGTATTCAGGGTAAATACATCTAATCAATTGGTTGAAATAGATTTTGTGATGGGCAAACACACTGGTTCAGATGCAATTCACCGCGACTATCATGACTACCAAAACTATTTGTATGCAGTATGTGATGAAGGGCCAAGCTCACTTCAAATAATGGATCTTTCCTTTTTACCTGATAGTGTTTCAGTAATATATGATGACGATTCATTAATTACGAGATCACATAATATTTTTATAGATACTGCTTATGCCAAATTATATTCATGTTCTAATAAAAATTCGGGCGGTAGTAACGCACTTAAGGTATTGGACATTTCAACACCAACCAATCCAACATTCTTATACGATTATGACTTGGTAAATCATGTTCACGATGCGTATGTTTTGAATGATACAGCATTCTTAAATTGTGGTGGTCAAGGCTTAAAAGTGGTTACGGAAGTTAACCAAAGTTGTATACAAATTGGAGAACTGAATACATATCCCCAAAAGGGATATAATCATGCGGGTTGGCTTAATGGCGATAAAAATATTTACGCTATGTGTGACGAAAATCACGGGTTAGATGTGAAGGTGTTAGACGTTTCAGATTTAAATGATATTCAAGTAAAATCACTTTTTAATTCCCAAATGGGCAATGCACTAAATTCCATTGCTCACAATGTCATAATTAGAAACAATATAGCGTTTGTAAGTTATTATCATGATGGTCTTCAAATTTTTGACCTTAGTGATCCTTTGTCACCTCAAAAAATAGGTCACTACGATACTTATATTGGAAACCCTGCTGTATCTTACGCTGGGTGTTGGGGGGTCTATCCCTTTAGAAATGGGGATAAAATTTTAGTTTCAGACAGAGCTAATGGATTATTTCTTTTAGGTTTTCAACCACCACCTGTAACCATAGAAAATCCTTATGAAATTTTTCCAAACCCAACTAATGGCACACTCTATTTTTACAAAGAACATGGTCTTTTTGTAGACTACACGCTTTTCATTTACAATGCCTTGGGACAACAATTAATGCAAGTTGAAGGGAACTCAGATTATACTCAACTTAATCTTGAAAACTATAAATCAGGCCTTTATTACCTAAGATATGTTTCAAATATGGATAACACCATGTTAATTTCTAAATTCTATATTGAATAATGCAATCCAACTTCTTTGTAGATGTAGTGGATGTAGTAAGATTAATTCCTAGGGGTAAAGTGACTACTTACGGTTCTATAGCAAAGTATCTAGGTTCATCGAGAAGCTCAAGAACAGTTGGATGGGTATTAAACAAACAAGTATTGGATTCCACTATACCCGCTCATAGAGTTGTAAATAGACAAGGAATTCTTACAGGAAAAAACCACTTTAAAGATCCGCTTTTTATGCAAAGTGAATTGGAAAAAGAAGGTGTAAAAGTTGTAAATGATCAAATTGTTGACTTTAATACTCACTTTTGGGACCCTAATAAAGAGTTAACAATTTAAATTAAGTTGTTTTTCTACCTATTTTTGCAACATGATAAAAGAAGAGGATGTATTTGATGCCCTGAAAAAAGTAATTGAACCGGATTTAGGTAAAAATATAGTAGAATTAGGTTTAGTTTCTTTAGTTTCTAGTTCTGATAAATCACTTTCATTACGTGTAGAAACAAAGAATGCTGCGATGCATGCTAGAAAAAGAATGAAAGAAGCTTGTCAATTTGCTATTGAAAGATCTTTTGGTAATCAGATTAACGTAGAGGTTGAAGTAGTTGCCATGAAAAAAGCAGAAGCCTCTCAACAAATATTACCCAATATTAAAAACATTGTTGCTGTTGTTTCAGGCAAAGGGGGAGTTGGGAAGTCTACGATTGCCGCAAATTTAGCTACAGGTTTAGCTAAAAAGGGATTGAAAGTAGGTATAGTAGATGCCGATATCTATGGGCCTTCGCTACCCATGATGTTTGATGTACAGCACTACAAACCCCTTTCTAGAGTAGTGAATAAAAAACAACTCATTGTTCCGGCTGAAAATTACAATGTAAAATTATTATCAATTGGTTTTTTTGCAGAACTTGATCAAGCGGTTGTTTGGAGAGGACCAATGGCTGTTAAGGCATTACGACAACTCATTTTTGACGCAGATTGGGGTAATTTAGACTATTTAATTATTGACACTCCACCTGGTACCGGTGATGTACATCTATCTATTGTTCAAAATCTACCCCTTACAGGTGTTGTTGTTGTTACTACTCCACAACCTGTTGCTTTAGCTGATGCCAAAAAGGCGATTGCTATGTTTAAGATGGAAAATATAAATGTACCTATTCTAGGAATAATTGAAAATATGTCTTGGTTTACACCAAAAGAACATAAGAACGAAAAATATTTTATTTTCGGTCAACATGGAGGTAAAGATTTAGCAACATCATTGAATTTGGATTTACTTGGTGAAATCCCACTTGTACAGAGTATTAGGGAAAGTGCTGATGTAGGACGTCCTGCTGTACTTCAACAGGAAACATATGTGGAATCATTCTACAGTGATGCCTGCCAAAATTTAATTCAATCTGTTGACAAAAGGAATAACGAATTAGACGAGACAAAAGTAGTACCAGTTGAGTATGGAGAACCAAAATGTTCCACAAATGGATAGTAAAGAAAAAATAGTGCTTAAGGCCATTGAAGATTTACGTCCGTACCTTCATAATGATGGAGGTGATATGGAGTTGGTTGAGATTACTGCAGATAATAAAGTGATTATTAAGTTGCTTGGGGCTTGCAAAAGTTGTTCGGTCAGTTCAGTGACCATTAAAGCAGGATTGGAAGAAAACTTAAAAGTCTTAATCCCCGAAATAACAGGTGTTGAAGCTGTCCAATATTAATTAAAACTCAAATTGTAGTCCTATTGAAGGTAGTATAGTTCCCGCTGTGTTTGAGATAGTTTTAAGTTGATAGCGAGTGGGGTCATTTGGATCTTCAAGTATGTTTCCATTATTGTCCGTAACTGCAATTAAACTTGGAGGTGTTTCTCCTTGGAAATTATATGCATTCTGAATATCAATATATACGTTCAGGGCCACTTTATCCCAATACCATTTTTTGTCAATTCTTATATCTAAACCGTGATTAGCCTTTAATCGCTCCCCATTTAGTCTGTTATAATCAAATAATCCAAAGGAATTGATGTCCCAAACATATTTAAGAGATGAATTTAATGTATCATATGGAGTGTATGGAGGACCTCCAGAGTACCTAAAACGGACTCCAATTTCCCAATCATTGTTTAATTTCACACCACCCGTAAGTGAAATAATATGTTGGTTGTCCCAAGCAGATGGACGAAATTCATCATTCTTATCTTGAAATTCACTTCTTACCCAGGTGTAGGCTAATATTCCATAAAATCGTTTGTTGAGTTTTTTTTGAGCTAAAAACTCTATTCCGTATGTCCTTCCTTCAGAAGAGCTATTTACAGGCTCGTTACCAATGACGCCAAAATCCCCACCAAGATTTGCTAAACAAATGCTATCTCTCAGCAAAAAGGGGTAATTATTATATTTTTTGTAAAACCCTTCCAGTGTAATTTTACTGTATGTTCCAGGGTTATGTTCTAGTCCAAGGACGAGGTGATTATTATTGATGTATTTCAGGTTATTATCCTTGTTTACTAGTTCATTGTTGTTATTTCTGTAGCCCATTACAGTGTAAGCTGGTAGTTGAAAATAACGACCCGTGTTAAAATTAACACTGCTCTTTTCATTGACAGCGTACGAAATACTAAGTCTTGGAGAAATTTGCTCAAGTGGATTATTCATGGATTTAGAATAATTGTTTTGATCTGTTCTTAACCCTACTGATAAAATTAATTTCTCGTTTAAAAATTGTTTACTCAATTGACCAAATAAAGCGGTTTTGACGATATTGAGTTCAGATGAGAAGTTTAAGGTGTCCAGTTGATTCTGAATGACAATTCTCTGATAAGTTGAGTTGGTGTAGGTAGCATGTTCAATACCAGTTCCGAAATTAAGCTTCCATCCATTTTTTCTATATGTATTTTCAAACCTAAATTTATTTTCTATTTCCTGAGAAATGTAATCTTGAATCTTACCTTCAGGATTGTTTTCATCGTTATTGTAGTATTTAAAGGATCTATTATTTAGATGATTTCTGGAGAAAATAAAATTTTGAAAACTATTTTCTTTAAATCTTGTCCAATTTACACCCGTTGCATAGTTCCATTGGGTAGAAATAGGTAAGTAACC
>JAYPLD010000005.1:17269-31804 GCA_038129265.1 Crocinitomicaceae bacterium | reverse complement strand
TTGTCCAATTTACACCCGTTGCATAGTTCCATTGGGTAGAAATAGGTAAGTAACCTAGTATGTAGTTGTTTCTTTCTAGTGTTAATGAATCATCAAGAGTTAAATTTTCTTTGGCCAATATGTCATCATTAATTCCAGTATTAAGCACAAAATCATCTATTGCTCCAAGACCAATTACTGTAATTTGATTTTTATCGTTGATTTTGGTTTTAGATTTAAATTGAAAATCATTGTAGGTGGGTAAAAAAGGGAGTCCAATTACTTGAAATAAAAACTGCAAATAGGATCTTCTTGCAGAAAACACAAAAGTGGTTTTTTTGTTTATAGGCCCATCTAACGTGAGGCCAAAATCACTCGACCCAACTGTAAAGGTAGAAGCAATCCTGTCTGTATTCCCGTCTATTTGCTTAAACTCCATTACCGAACTGAGTGTGTTTCCTCTGTTGGAAGGAAATGCTCCAGTGTATAAATCTACTTCTCTTATAAAATTAACATTTATCATGCCTACTGGCCCTCCGGAAGAACCCTGTGTGGCAAAATGATTGATATTAGGAACTTCAATTCCGTCTAAATAAAAACGGTTTTCGTTTGGCGCACCTCCTCTGATTACGATGTCGTTTCTAAATGATGCTGAGGATGAAACACCGGGTAATGATTGGATCACTTTTGAAATATCCCTGTTTCCTCCTGGGTTTCTGTATATTTCTGTGGCGTTTATGCTCCTTTTACTAACAGGACTTTCAAAACTTTTTTGAAAGGGGGAAGCTTTGATTTCCACTTCTTCAAGAGAGGTTGAAGAAGAAATTAACTGTATATCCAGAACAGTTGGTTTATTGGGATTTACTATTACTTCCGCAACAGATTGAGTATTATATCCAACAAAAGAATAGGTTATGTTATATACCCCGGGCTTAAGGTTCTCAATTTTGTAATTCCCATCAAAATCAGTTGCTACACCGCTTTTTGTTTGTTCGACAAATACATTCGCAAATGGAATGGTTTCATTATTGGTAGCGTCCGTGACGGTTCCCTTGATAACACCACTTTGACCTATTAGTGTTAAGAAACACATATTAAAAATCAATGATGTTAATAAACCCTTCATTTTGTTCACATTTTTTAACGCAAAACTAAACAAAAATTCATGTTTCAGCTTGGATAATGGAAAATGTTTAAGTAATTTAGCATAAAATTAAACAAATGCAGACTTATTCTATTGCTGATTTAGAAAAACTTTCCGGAATTAAGTCCCACACCATAAGAATCTGGGAGAAGCGGTATGATTTGGTAAATCCCCTCAGAACCGACACTAATATTCGTGCGTACAATGACGATCAGCTTAAAAAAATCCTTAATGTCTCGTTTCTTATCAATAACGGAATGAAAATCAGTAAGGTTGCATCATTAAGCAATGATGAAATTTCTGAAAAAGTATTACAATTAACTTCAAAAGCAGAAGGGTTTGAATCTCACATTAATTCATTTGTGTTGTGTTCTCTTCAGTTTGATCAAGTACTATTTAATACTACCTATAAGCAACTAAGGGAGAAATATAATTTAGCCTTTATATATGAAAATGTATTTATACCTACGTTGAGGAGAATTGGTGCTTTGTGGTCTTCTGGAGAATTATTTCCTGCTCAAGAACATTTTCTATCAAACATGATTAAGCAAAAGTTTTATCATGCCATAGAAAACGCTTCTCCAAGTCCTAGAATCAGACAAAAAGCATTTTTGTTTTTACCACCATGGGAGGATCATGATTTTGCATTACTTTATTCAAATATGATTTTAAAAGAAAACGGTTACGATGTAGTTAATGTTGGGAAAACGATATCATTTGATAGTATTTTACAATGCATTGATAAAATCAAACCAGACCTGCTTTTTACCACTTTTATTGTTGGTCAAAAAGTAACTGTACTTCAACAATTTTGTGATGATGTCAATTCTAGATCCAATTGCAAACTTTTCTTTGGTGGAAATCCAGATTTGTTGAGGTTAGTGAACACTCATGGAAAAGTATTTTATTCCTTGCAAGAGTTTGACAAGTTTTTTACCAATAAGTCGCTTAATTGAAAAAAATTGCTGTTATAGGATCTGGTTTTGCAGGCTTAACTTCTTCGATTGAGCTTGCAGCACTTGGATACGATGTTACACTATATGAAAAAAATAATCAAGCCGGCGGACGTGCAAGAAAATTAGAGATAGATGGCTTTACTTTTGATATGGGACCAAGTTGGTATTGGATGCCTGATGTATTCGAAAAATTTTTTGCAAGACATGGAAAAAAACCAGAAGATTACTATGCTTTAAGAAAATTAGACCCAGGCTTTTCTATTGTATATGATAAGGAAGAAAGCTTGGTAGTACCCGCATCCTTCAATGAATTAATTGAAAAATTTGAGAATATTGAGTCTGGAAGTGGAGAAAAATTAAAGAAATTCATGGAGAAAGCTGCCATCAAGTATAAGATCGGCATGACAGACTTAGTTTATAAACCATCACATTCATTGTTTGAGTTTATAAATTTGCAAGTGCTCAAAGGTCTCTTTCATTTAAATATTTTTACCAATTTTAGATCTTACGTCAGAAAGTATTTTAAAGATTCCAGGTTGATAAGATTAATGGAGTTTCCTGTGCTTTTTCTTGGTGCAACCCCACAAAACACACCTGCATTGTACTCTTTAATGAACTACACTGGGTTATACCAGGGTACTTATTACCCAATTGGTGGGTTTAATGAGGTTATTCAAGGATTAGTCGCACTCGCAACAGAGAAAGGAGTTAAAATCAAAACGAACAGTGAGGTTCAAGAAGTTGTTGTCAAAAACGCCAAAGCCAACGGTCTTAAAGTAAATGGTACTATTCATTTATTCGATGCAGTTGTAGCAGGTGCTGATTACCATCATGTTGAACAAAAAATGTTACCCGAAAATCTTAGAAACTATACCTCACAATATTGGGAAAAGAGAGAAATGGCACCATCTAGCTTGTTGTTTTACTTGGGAGTAGATAAAAAACTAGAAAATGTAAACCATCACACCCTATTTTTTGATGAGGATTTTGACGAGCACGCTAAAGAAATTTATGACAAACCAAGTTGGCCAAAGTCACCTTTATTTTACATGAGTTGTGCTTCTATAACTGATGATACTATTGCACCAGAAGGAATGGAAAATTTAATGATTCTTATTCCTTTAGCTCCAGGTCTTGATGATAATGAAAAAATGCGGGAACATTACTTTCAAATAATCCTAAAACGAATTAAAGATTTAACTGGAAATGACATAGAAAACAATATTGTCGTAAAAAAGTCATACTGTGTGAGTGACTTTGAAAAAGATTATAATGCATTTAAGGGTAATGCCTATGGTTTAGCTAATACCTTACGTCAAACAGCTATACTTAAGCCAAGGATTAAAAATAAAAAGATTGATAATCTTTATTACACAGGGCAATTAACTGTCCCTGGACCGGGGGTGCCACCGTCTATTATTTCAGGACAAATAGTGGCTATAGAGATGGATAAACATTTAAAAAAAGCGTCATGATAGAACTTTACCACACCATTTCAAATAATGCTAGTAAAAATATTACTCGTACTTACAGTACTAGTTTCTCATTCGGAATAAGTTTGCTAGATAAATCCATACATAACGCTATATATGCTATCTATGGATTTGTAAGACTTGCAGATGAAATTGTAGATACTTTCCATGATTATCCCAAGAGAGAAATTCTTGAAGAATTCAAAAGTGATACCTATAAAGCATTAGATCGCGGCATCAGTATTAATCCTGTTTTACACGCTTTTCAAATGGTGGTAAATGAGTACAATATAGACCGTTCTCTTATCGATAAATTCTTGGAGAGTATGGAAAAAGATCTTAATGAAATTACCTACTCTAGTTTAGCTTATGATGATTACATAGTCGGTTCTGCAGAAGTTGTTGGATTGATGTGTCTAATGGTTTTTGTAAATGGGGATAAAACCCTATATGATGAATTAGAAGATCCCGCAAGGAGACTTGGTGCAGCTTTTCAGAAAGTGAATTTTCTTAGAGACGTGAAAGCAGATTTTGAAGATCTTGGAAGAAGTTACTTCCCAGGTGTTAATTTGACTAATTTTACGCATATCGAAAAGTTAAAAATAGAAGCGGATATTGCAGAAGATTTTCATTTTGCATTGGAAGGTATAAAGAAACTACCTGCCTCTTCAAAACTAGGAGTATATGTAGCTTATCGGTATTATATGTCTTTGTTCAAAAAGATAAAAAGCGTGCCCTCTGAAAGGTTGATGCATGAAAGAATAAGGGTAGCTAATACAAAAAAATTGTATATTACATTCAAGTCGTATTGTAGAAATCAACTGAATTGGATTTAACGAACATACTAATATTTCTTACTGTATTTTTTTTAATGGAGTTTGTGGCTTGGTTCACCCACAAATATGTGATGCATGGTTTTCTTTGGTATTTTCATAAAGACCATCACACCAGAGACAATAAAGGGATTTTTGAAAAAAATGATTTCTTCTTTTTAATCTTTGCTATACCCGGTTCCATTTTTATGATGTATGGTATCCATATAGGTATTATATATTTCCCTTTTTGGATAGGTTTAGGGATTACTGTTTATGGTGCAGCCTATTTTTTTGTTCATGATTTATTTATTCATCAAAGAATAAAGGTGTTGAAGAATACTAAAAACAAGTATCTATTAGGCATTAGAAGAGGCCATAAGGTACATCATAAAAAGCTCACTAAGCAGGATGGAGAATGTTTTGGGATGTTGCTAGTTCCCTACAAATATTTCAAATTGTACAAATAAATATGGGTTCCTATTTATACCTGATCATTAACGTATCAGCTATCTTAATCCCTTTTATTTTTTCATTTCACAAGAAGTTAAATTTCCACTATCATTTTAAAAGCTTCTTGGTAGGTTTTTTGTTTATGTTTCCTCTTTTTATAGTCTGGGATATTTATTTCACTAAAATTGGTGTTTGGGGTTTTAATAGCGATTACCTAATGGGTTTTTCTTTATTTAATTTACCAATTGAAGAATGTCTATTTTTTTTATGTATCCCATTTAGTTGCATTTTCACTTATCATGTTGTGCTTACATTATCTAAAAATAAATCAGATTTTAAGTCCAAAAAATGGTCTGTAGTTGTTAGCATCATTTTTTTACTTTTTGGTATGATTCATTTGAATAAAATGTACACCAATACCACTTTTATCTTGCTAGCTTTAGTGATATTGATTGCCCCCTATTTTGTAAACATGAGACTATTTCTAAAAACGTTTTTGATTTTACAAATTCCTTTTTGCATGGTAAATGGGCTGCTAACAGGATCTTTAATTGAGAATCAAGTAGTATGGTATAACAATAATGAAAACTTGTCAGTTAGATTAGGGACTATTCCTGTCGAGGATGTGTTTTATGCGTTGCTTATGCTTTTGCTGGTCATGATAGGATATCAGATCAGTTTGAATAAACAAAAACTAACTTTTAATTGATTATTACCCAAATCAACGATGAAATATTTTCAGTACTAAAAAAAGAAAGAATTTATTTTTTCATCAAAAAGTATGTCATAAGTTAAGCTTCCAAGTATGCCTCCTATAAATGGCCCTACAAAAGGTATCCAAGAATAACTCCATTCTGATGATCCTTTACCTTTTATTGGAAGTAAAAAATGCATCATTCTTGGGCCAAAATCTCTTGCGGGATTAATGGCATAGCCTGTTGTTCCTCCTAAACACAGTCCAATAGTGACCACAATTAGTCCTACTACAATGGGGTTAAGACCTTCGGTAAATTCGTTTGAACCAATTGCTCTAATGAGGAATAGTAAAAAAAAAGTCCCCATAATCTCACTAAATAAATTTGAAAAAGAATTTTTAATGGCTGGACTAGTTGCGAATACCGCTAATTTTTTTTCACTTTCTACAGTTTTTCCCCAATGAGGCAAGTAATGGAAATATACCATTACTGAGCCAAACATAGCTCCCAATAATTGTCCTGTGAAATAATAGGGGACATCACTCCAACCTCTAAATTGTTCATTAAATTCTCCAGAAACAGCTAGCCCTAATGTAACGGCAGGGTTTATGTGTGCTCCACTTATACTGCCTACGGCATATATAGCCATTGTAACGGCTAAACCCCATGCTAATGTAATGATGATCCAACCAGAACCTTTTGCCTTAGAAAAGGATAGCAGATCACCAGCAACCACTCCGCAGCCTAAGTAGATTAATATAAATGTTCCTATAACTTCAGCAAAAAAGATAGACATATTAAGATTTTAATTTATTCTATAAATATACCCCTCAAATATGGTAATACAAATTGCTTAATTTCATTTCGACAATTTCGATAACAGTCTTTAATATAATTTTCAGGGCCATTCATTTTTGAGGGGTCTTTAAAATTTTTATGACAGTGTACCGCATTTTTAAGGTAAATAGGGCATGATTCATTGGCATGGTCACAAACGGTCAGTAAGTGTGAGAATTCAATATGATTAAATTCTTCAATTTTGTTTGAACTGTGCTTACTAATGTCAACCCCTATTTCTTGCATGGTTTCAATGGCTTTTGGATTAACTCCTTCAGCTTTAATGCCTGCACTGTAAACATTTGCATTCCAGTTATTTAAATCACAATAATATTTTAAAAAACCTTCTGCCATTTGACTTCTACAGCTATTTCCTGTACATAAAACTAAAAAATTGATTTTTTCGTTTTTTATTGTTTTCATGTAAATCAGTTTACCTTAAAATCTTTGTAATATTGTAATTATAATGAAGATAAGAACACCCTTTCAGTTTACCATTTTGTTATCTTTTTTAGGTGCTTTATTGTTAATGGCAATAACTTATCTTTTTCTTGAAAAGTATTTAGGACTTCAGTACCCATTCTCAACGTATGTGCTCTTTTTCTTTTCCTCTTTTTTAGCTCTAGCCATTTTGGCGTACTTTTTATTAGAGTCCTTCATAAATCAGAAGATAAGGTTGCTTTATAGAATGATTCAAAATTATAAATTGTCAAAAAATGACCTGAAAATCAACATGAAGGAAGATGTGCTTTCAGCAAGCGAAACAGACATATTTAAGTGGGTAAAATCAAACAGGGCTGAATTTGCCAAGTTAAAACAAGAAGAAAAATTCAGGAGAGAATTCATCGGCAATCTGGCACATGAACTTAAAACACCCATATTTAGCATTCAGGGTTATATCTTAACGCTACTTGAAGGAGGTATTGATGATAAGAATGTTAATAGGAAATTTTTAAATATTGCATTAAATGGGGTGGAAAGAATGAATCAGATTATTTCAGATCTTGATATGATTACCAAATTCGAGTCAGAGAAAATTGATATGGAATTCAAAGAAAATGATTTGGTATTAGTTTGTAAGGATATAATGGAGAGTTTAGCCTTAAAGGCAAAAGAAAAAGAAGTGACTATACAATTTTCTAAAAACTACGATAGTCCAATAAAAGTATTATGTGATAAATCTAAAATAAGTCAAGTATTTCAAAATTTGATTGTAAATGCAGTAAATTATTCTGAGAACAAGAGTACAGTCTCAATTCGTTTTATTAATCTAGGAAAAAATATTTTGATAGAAATTGAAGACGAAGGAATTGGCATTGACGAAAAACACCTTAATAGATTATTTGAACGTTTTTACAGAGTAGATAAAAGTAGAGCAAGGAATGAAGGCGGCACGGGCTTAGGTTTAGCTATTGTAAAGCATATCATAGAAGCCCATGGTCATAGTATTCAAGTAAGAAGTACAGTAGGTAAGGGGTCTACCTTTTATTTCACTTTAAGTAAAGTTTAGTATATTGAAACAAATTAAAAATTATAGAATGAAAAATGTAAAGTTACTGATTAGTGTTGGGCTCATTTTAGGTATGGTGAGTTGTGGAAAAAAAGGATGTATGGATCCCATGAGTTTGGCATACGATAGTGAAGCTACAAAAGACGATGGAAATTGCACCTATCCAGCAAATGAAAAGAGATCATTGGTTTTTAAGTTCACTGCTACATGGTGTAGTTATTGTGGTGAATGGGGTGCAGAATATGTAGATAATATTTACAATGACTTTTCTACTAGTACAGAAGTGATTTCTATTCATAGAACTGATAATTTTTCTGTAGATGTTGGAGATTTTCTATTTTCTCAACTCAGTCCGCAAGGAGTTCCTGCTTTTTTTGTTGGTACATCTGATATGGGTTATACAGGTTATGGCACAATAAATAATGCTATTCAGTCAGAATTAACTGAGCAAAATGAAATTGCCATGGCTACATCTTTCACCACAGAAGGAGGAGTAATGAACATTAAAGTGCAATCACAATTAACTGATCCATCTTCCACAAGCGGATCTGACCTATACTTAGCTATATATCTTTTAGAAGATGGACAAGTGGCACCTCAACAGGTTGCTGGTACTGGTGAAGTATCAGATTTTGTACATAATCATATTTTAAGAACTGAAGCCAATGGTTCTCCATTCGGAGTTCCTATTTCTTTTACTGATGGTAATAATTTATATGAAGTAAATGCTACTCTAGCACCATCTACTATTTGGACACATGAGAATTTATATCCTGTTGCTGTCATTTGGAGAATGAATGGAAATAATTATGAGTTCGTAAACTTTGCAAAATAAATGCGAAGGATTTTTATTGGAATAACCATTCTTCTAGTTTTTGGAGTTGGAATTAGCTCTTGTAAAAAGAGGGGGTGTACTGATCCTATGAGTTTATCTTTTGATATTGATGCTAAAAAAGATGATGGAAGCTGTACTTATCCTTTTCCAGTTAAAAAAGCTCTTTTTTTTAAATCAACTGGCACGTGGTGTAGCTATTGTGGTGATTGGGGGAGCTGGTATGCAGACAGTGTGCAATTAGCAAATCCCGATGCAGAATTAGTAGAAATACATGTAATGGATGATTTTGCTACTAATGAGGGCGATGAATTGTTGTCGCTATTAAAAGACATGAATTTTGGTGACGAAGCAACACCACATTTTTACGTAGGTGACACTAGTGTATCTAACAGCTATGGTGCCCTTGAGTTGGCCATAGAAAATGAACTTTATACATCTTCACAGGTTGCAATGGCGTTAAATTTTTCAATTGAAGGGAATGTAATGAATGTTAGTGTTCAGTCTGAGCTTCAAAATAATTTTAATGGTTCTAATTGTAGATTGGCTGTGTATGTGTTGGAAAATCAAATTACGGCTCCTCAAAACACCATAGAAATTGTAAATGGTCAGCCCACTTCGGTAGTGAATAGTAATTATGTACATAATTCGGTGTTAAGAGAAGTGTCTAATGGGGCTGTTTTTGGAGATCCAATCCAATTTGAAAACGGAAAAAGTTTAGTTGATTTGAGTGTTCCTTTATCCAATGCGACACTAGCTAATTTTGATAATTATTACCCACTTGCTGTAGTTTGGCAATTTGGTGCTAGCGATACAAATTTTATAAATCTTACTCGTTAAATTATAGCATAGCTTTTTCAAAAGCTAAATTAATCAATCCCTCATCATACATAGGTTGGATCACCGTATTGGTGTTCGAATTTATTTTTTCTAATGAAATTTCATGCTGACGTATGCTTGTCACATTAGATATTTTACTGTGGTAGTAGGCAAGATACTCTTGTTCAGTCTGTCCAGGTGTGGGTATAAAAATTACTTTTTTTTCTAGTGCAGAAAAATCCATAATATTAGAATATCCAGAACGGCAAAGGATGATTTCTGAATTATGAATAGTATCTAAAAATTTATCCGTATTTAGATGAGCAAAAAAGTCAATATTTTGTTCCTTATGATTTTTTGATAGAGGCTTTCCTTGGATAATGGCACATTTTGAGGGGAGTTGACGGAAAAGATGTATAATCTTAGACTCAAGAATGCTTCTTTGAGGTTCGGGACCAGAAAGTATAGCCGTAAATTTATATTTGTTTTGTTTTGATATGCTGTTGTGGTTTAAAAATCGAGATAATGGACCTATTTTAAAACACCGGTCATTGGTGAAAGAAGATAAATTCCCTGATAAGTTGATTTTTTGATTTGTGTCTGGAATCCAGCAAAAGTCAAATTGATTTATGTAGTTTCTATTGATTTTTCTGAGAAGAGGCTTGAGCACTTTTGGCCCCATTATTTCAGTTTGGTGACAAATAAAAATATTCGTAGTTTTTGTACTTTTTAGTCCATATCTATTATCTGAAATAATGGTATCATAATTAAATTTTTCGACCAAATCATTGGCGATTTTTTCTTCTTTTTTAATCACGGAAAAAAATTTAGGAGACTGCCTTACCATTGCCCATCCTTGTGTATTTCTGCTACTGTATTTGGGATTATAACCCAATATCATTTTATGAGGAATATCAGGAAATACTTCATGATATAATTTCTTCGCAACCTCATTTCCACATGTATGAACATCATGTCCTCGTTCTTTAAGCTTTTCAATAATTGGAATAGTTCTAGTTATGTGGCCAAGCCCCCAATCTAGAGGGCCAACTAAAACTTTTTTAGCCCTTTTTTTCAATGAAATAATTTGTTTTGATTTTGGATAAACTTTAAGACATCATTGCATCCCTCTTTAGAAATGGATGAGGTGACAAAGTGAAATGGCATTTCTTCCCATGTTTCTTTAAGTTTTTTTTGATAAGCTGTCACCTTAGACTCAACTTCTCTTTTTTTGATTTTATCTGCTTTGGTAAAGCAGATTATAAAGGGAATCTGTTTTACTGCACAATACTCCATGAATTCTAGATCAATTTTCTGAGGTGAGATTCTGAGATCAATCAATAAGAATAAGCAGATTAAATTTTTTCTTTTCTCTAGATATCTAAGGGTGAATTCTTGAAATGAAGCTCTTGTTTTTTTAGAAACTTTAGCGTAGCCATATCCAGGTAAATCAGCAAATAGAAAGGAATTGTTGATTTTGAAATGATTGATTAATTGGGTTTTACCTGGCTTTCCCGATGTTTTAGCTAGCTTTTTATTATTGGTTAAGCTGTTAATTAGGGAAGACTTTCCCACATTGGATCTTCCTATGAAAGCATATTCAGGTAAATGTAAATCTGGACATTTTTTCCAGTCCGAATTACTGCATAGAAAGTCGGCACTATGAATCTCCATTTTTTTCCTTCAGATAAGAATTAATGTGTCTTTCCTTTTTTTGCTCAAAAATATCTTCAATAGAGATTAGGATTCCCGTTTCCTCTACCTCTCCAAATTTTTTGTTTAATGCAGTTCCAAACGATTTCATTGTGCTAGAAAGATTCATATATGCTGAAATAAGGGGAGGAACGGTAGTATTTAGTTTTCTCACATGCTGTGTAAGTAGTTTAAATGCTTCTTCATAACTAAGTGTCGAAATTTCATTTACAAAAAGTGATGTATCGTTGTAAAGTTGCAATGGCGATATTGCAGTCACAAGTCCATCCTTATCTGGGAAATAATGGCTGATAAAAGATAAGATAAGGTCTCTTGCTTGTTTGGGGTAGTCTAAGTACATAGTCACCTTTCCAAAGAAGTATTTTATTTCCTCATTGTCGACCACTAAAGCGCCTAATCCGTCCCATAAATTATCTAACGAAAATATACCTTTTCTGTTTCCTGATGAAGGCTGATACCCAGGTTGAACAAATGATCTTCCAAGTTCGATTGTTAGTGGAAGATATGTAGTCTCAAAATGTTTGCTAAAATGAAATAAGCTGTTAGTAGCTAGATCCTTATATTTTTCTGATGCAATTACTTTTTTTCCTTTGATAAATCTATAACCCCCAATAATTTCCGATGCATCTGGATCCCATACAATAAGTTGGTTATAGTAGGCTTCTGATCTGGTGTCAAAATCATCTAAGTCAAGATCTTTTCCAGTTCCTCCACCAGCCATTCTAAAGGTGAGTTCTCTTAGTCTCCCAATCTCTAGAAGGGTATTTGGAGAATTAAGGTGATTAATAATGTATATTTCGTGGTTGGCAAAATTGGTTTTTCGAACAAACGTATCTGCGTTTAATTCTTGAAGAATTGATTTTTTTTCTATGGGTTTAATTACCTTTTTCACCGAATTCAAAGTTAGGATTGTTTTCTAATTCGTAAATATGATGTTTTATAGATTGTGCCCATTCGTGGTCAGATTTTGTCTTGTTAAATACATTTGGTAAAATGGGTTTCCCCATGGTTAAGTGGATGGTGCTTCCTTGTTGCTTAAACATTTCATCTGCCAACAATAACATTTCTAAATTGATTTTAATACCCATTTTTTTTCTAATGCTTGCTGTTCTATAAAATCGTTTTGAATTCTGTCCACTAATGTGAACAGGATAAATAGGTTTGTTGTATTTCTTTACTTTCGCAATAAAACTCTTTTTCCATTCTAAATCTTCTACTTTTTCTTTTTGCTTTCTGGATACTAAACCTGCAGGGAAAATAACTATGCATTGGTTAGACTGATATAATTCATCTATTCGCATTATGCTATCTCTTGTATTTGAGCCATGCTTATTTACCGGCATAAATAAACTATTGAAAGGTTCAAATTGATTTAATATATCATTTACAATAAATTTAATATCTCTTCTTTTTTTTCCTATTTCTTTCATTAAGGTGACTCCATCTAGTCCACCTAAAGGATGATTGGCCACTATGACGACACCACCGTTTTTGGGTAAATTTTCAAATCCGTTTGTAGTGGAAGAAACATTGATTAAATCCAGTCCTTTTTCTATGAATTCTAACCCCCTTTTACCTTCTAATTTGTTAAGAATCTCATTGATCTCTTCTTGATGAACTATGGATTTTAGTTTTTTCAAAAATATGGAAGGCGTAAACTGATAAACTTTAGGGCTTTTTTCTTTCAGAACTTTTTCAACATCAATTTTTGGACTCTCCATGATATTCAATCAATTTCATTTTAAAGATACTGAATTAAAACAAAAACCTCCAAAAATTTAATAAACCTCCACTTTTTACCACCATAACAAATACTATTTTTAATCTGTTATATTTTAAAATATTGAAACCTAATATAATGAATAGCGTAAAAAGTTATTCACAATCTATTAAAAGTGGGAAAATGTGGGTAATTATTTGTTAGATTTACAATCAAAATGCTAGAAATTTGACTGGATTTATTGGAGAATATCATTGTAAACTAGATGTCAAGGGGAGGTTGTTAATTCCTTCTGACATGAGAAAGCAATTGTCTCCAGAAGATCAGGGTCAATTTGTTGTATCAAGAGGTGTTGATGATTGTCTTTCTCTCTACACTTCCTCTGAGTGGTTGCAGGTCATGAATAGATTAAGAAAACTCAATCGCTTTAAGCCAAAGGATAGAAAATTCGCCAGAATGTTTCAAAAAGGAGCTACCAAGGTCATGGTTGACGGAAGTGGAAGAATTTTGATTCCAAAAGGATTATCTGCTTGGGCTTCTTTAAAAAAAGAGGTCGTTCTTGTGGCTAATGTAGATCTATGGGAATTGTGGGATAAACAGAGGTATGACGAAATAATGAAAGAAGACTGGGAAGGATTTGATCAGCTAGCACAGGATGTTATGGGTGATTCTTCTGATGGAGAATAGTCCATATCATATACCAGTTCTTTTACATGTTGCTACTGATGCTCTAATAACCAAAGAAAATGGATTGTACATTGATTTAACATTTGGTGGAGGCGGTCACTCGAAGGCTATATTAAAAAAAATTAAAGACGGACAGTTGATTGCATTTGATCAAGATGAAGATGCATTTCGTAATGATATTGATGATAAAAGGTTTACGCTTGTAAGGCAGAATTTTAAATATGTTCAAAATGTTCTTCTATCAAGAGGAATCAATAAAGTAGATGGGATTCTAGCGGATTTAGGCGTTTCTTCACATCAATTTGATACACCTGAAAGGGGGTTTTCATATCGTTTTGACGGAGAATTAGATATGAGAATGAATACAAGTTCATCCACCACTGCCTTTCAAGTAGTGAATGAATATGACGAGCCAAATCTAGTCAGGATTTTAGTTTCCTACGGAGAGTTTAAAAGAGGAGAGGCAAGAAAAATTTTCAGAAAAATCGAAGAAAATCGTTCTGTAAAATCGATTAAAACAACTGGTGATCTGCAGGAAATATTAGAACCCATTTTTCCCGCTCGGTTTTTGAATAAAAACCTTTCTAAAATTTTTCAATCTATTCGTATTGAAGTCAATGAAGAAATGCAGGCATTAAAGGAGTTGTTAAATCAACTTGTTGATTGTTTAAATCCAAATGGTATTGCCGCTTTTATCACCTACCATTCCATTGAAGATAGGATGGTAAAAAATTTCTTTAAGTCTGGAAATATTGATGGAGAGTTGACCAAAGATTTTTATGGAAAAATATTGAAGCCATTTGAATTGGTAAACAAGAAGCCAATAATTCCATCCGTGATTGAAATTAACCAAAATCCTAGAGCTCGTAGCGCAAAATTAAGAATGGCAAAAAGATTGTGAATGAG
>JAYPLD010000005.1:0-17169 GCA_038129265.1 Crocinitomicaceae bacterium | reverse complement strand
AAAATCCTAGAGCTCGTAGCGCAAAATTAAGAATGGCAAAAAGATTGTGAATGAGTGTATTTAAAAAAATATTTTCTGGTGATTTATTTCAAAAAGGGATTGTGCTAAACAACATACCCTTTCTTTCATACATCACATTTCTCATGTTGGTATACGTAGCTTATGGATATCATGTTGATAACACAGTATTGTCCATATCTAAGGCTAATAAAGAAGGTGAACAGCTGTATTCCGAGTTGCAATCCGCCTTGGAACAATATGATAAGGAGAGTTTACAAAGTAAAATAGCTGAGGAAACATCAAAATGGGGCTTGTTTGAATCAATTGATCCTCCTGTAATTATAAATACAAATGGAGGGGATGAAGAGTAGAGAAACATTAACAAGAGTATATGTGATATACATCATCGTTCTTCTCTTAGGTGGAGGGGTAGTTGGTCAAATTTTTTATCTACAATTTTATAAGGGTTCAGAACTCATCAAAGATGCTGAAAAGCAAATATTTGTATATAAGAATATTAAAGCTCCTAGAGGTAATATTTATGCTTCAAATGAGCAAAAAACTTCGTTAGCACTTTCTGTTCCAAGGTTTAAGGTGTATGCAGATCTACTGACCATTAAAGATCAAATCTTTAAAGATAGTATTGGTGTCTTGTCTGACTCATTACATCATCTTCTTCCATACCGATCTGCTCAATTATGGCAAGAAACACTAACTCAACAAAGGGAAAATGGTAATAGATACTTTTTTATTGCTAGGAACCTCAATAATGGTGAGATAGAACGATTAAAGAGGTTCCCCATTTTTAATTTAGGTAAGTACCGAGGAGGTCGAATAATTATAAAATCTAATCAACGAATTAAGCCCTACGGACTTTTAGCAAATAGGACAATTGGCTATGTTGTTGATCATGAAAATGAAAAGCCCATTTTGGTCGGACTGGAAGGAGCCTTTAATGACTATTTAAAAGGACAAAACGGCCAAATGTTAATGGAAAAGGTTCGTGGAAATGACTGGAAACCTGTAGATGATAATTATTCCATTGAGCCTGTCCCTGGTTCTGACATATATACAAGTTTAGATGTGAATATTCAGGATGTGGCTGAAACAGCACTATTACACCAACTAAAGGAGCAAAAAGCCGATCGAGGTTGTGTTATATTGATGGAGGTTAATACTGGATTTGTTAAAGCAATTGCAAATCTATCGTACAATAAGAAAACAGATACTTATTTTGAATCTCAAAACCATGCTGTTGGATTGGCTTCTGAACCGGGATCTACATTTAAGTTGGCATCACTACTTGTAGCTCTTGAACAAGGCAAAATTAATATTGAAGATTCTGTTTTCATGTCTGGTAGGTATGAGTTTTATGATAAAGCACTAACAGATGGAGGAAAAGTGTATGGTAATAATACCGTAAAAAATGCATTTGAAGTTTCATCCAATGTAATTAGCAAATTAATTTACGATAACTATAAGCAGCATCCTCAAGAATTTGTAGATGGTCTAAAAAAATTAGGATTAAATAGAAAATTAGGACTAGATATACTTGGAGAAGGTGCACCACTAATTAAGGATGCTTCTGATCCCACCTTTACTGGCATATCACTTCCTTGGATGTCAATAGGATATGAAGTCAAACTCACGCCCCTTCAAACATTAGCGTTTTATAATGGGGTTGCGAATGAAGGGGTGTTAATGAAACCTCAATTTGTAAAGTACATCAAAAAAGGTGTTGAGTTAGAAAAAGAATTTGAGCCCATTGTATTAAATTCTTCTTTATGTTCAGATGAGACTTTAGGAGACTTAAAAGAACTACTTGAAGGTGTCGTAGAAAGAGGAACAGCAAAAAATATAAAGGCACGAGGGTTTAAAATTGCAGGAAAAACAGGTACATCAAAAATTGCAATTGGGTCGAGTGGGTATGGAAAAAAATATCAGGCCTCTTTTTGCGGTTATTTCCCAGCTAAAAATCCTTTATACAGCTGTATAGTCGTTATCCAAGGCCCTACGAAAAATATTTTCGGTTCTGTCGTATCAGGTACTGTTTTTAAAGAAATTGCAGATAAGGTATATGCTCATGAATTTAATCAATCTGATCTAGCTTTAAAAATACCTGATCAATACCCTTATTCTAGGCCCGGTTCTAAAACTGATTTTATCACAGCTGCAAAAGCTATGAACATACCACTTGATGATAAAACCGAGTCTAATTCAAGCTGGATAAATACAAGGACGGGTCGTAATGCCATTAAGATTTCAGACTCAAAAGAGCAGAAAGGAATAATACCCAATGTAGTAGGTATGGGGCTAGTTGATGCAGCCTATCTGCTTGAAAAAAATGGATTAGTGGTGCATGTTGAGGGGGTTGGTATAGTGAGAAAGCAATCTTTAAGAGCAGGACTGAGAATTAAAAAAGGTCAAACCATAAAACTTTTCCTCGCATGAAGCTACTAAGGGAAATAATATATGGTGTTAGTATTTTAGAGATTAAAGGCAATACAAATATTGCCATAGAAAAGCTGACATTTGATTCTAGGCATGTTCAGAATTTATCGCTTTTTGTTGCTGTTGTTGGCTCTGAATCGGATGGTCATGATTTTATTTTAAATGCTGAAAACGCTGGTGCTTCAGCTATAATATGTGAAAGTTTCCCCGAAAGTCTTAAAGCGGATGTTACTTATATCAAAGTTCCAGATTCTTCTTCAGCACTAGGGTTAATAGCTTCAAATTTCTTTGATAACCCTTCTGAAAAACTACAACTTATTGGAATAACGGGAACAAATGGAAAAACAACTTGCGCCACTATTCTATATGATTTATTTCGTTTGTTAGGGTTCAAAACAGGTCTGATTTCCACTGTTAATATAAGGGTACTTCATAAAACATATCCATCTACTCATACTACACCAGATGCAGTTAGAATAAACGAGGTTTTACATGAAATGGTTTCTGCAGGATGTACCCACGTCTTTATGGAAGTAAGTTCTCATGCATTAGACCAAAACAGAACTCATGGATTGAAATTCAAAATGGCCGTTTTCACCAATATTTCACGTGATCATTTAGATTATCACAACTCATTTGATGAATATATATCATGTAAAAAGAAACTATTTGACAACCTGTTTGATGATGCTTTTGCCATTATTAATCATGACGATAAACATGGTGAAATCATGGGCGCTAATACTCGGGCAAAGGTTGTTTCTGTTGGTCTAAAAGGAAATACTGACATATCATGTAAGGTTTTAGAAAATGATATCTCTGGTTTAACCTTGGAAATCAATGGTCATGAAATGACATCGAGATTGGTAGGTAGATTTAATGCTTATAATTTACTGGTAGCCTTTGCCGTAGGAAAATATCTAGGTCAAGATGAGTTAAGCTTACTTACCATTTTAAGTTCGGTCAAAGCACCTCAGGGTAGATTTGAGTATTTCCTATCTGATCACAAAATAACAGCCGTAATAGATTACGCACACACTCCTGATGCACTAGAAAATGTACTAAAAACCTTACTCGACTTAAAAAAGGGAAAGGAAAAAGTGATCACTGTTTTTGGTTGTGGGGGAAACCGTGACAGAGGGAAGAGGCCATTAATGGGAGAAATAGCATCACGATTAAGTGATCAGGTTTTAATTACCTCAGATAACCCAAGGAATGAAGATCCAGATTCAATAATAAATGAAATATACCATGGTGTTCCTTCAGTTTTGAAAGAAAAAGTTTTTACGGTTACTGATCGCATGGAAGCCATAGAAATGGCATGTAACATAGCCTCAGGAGGAGATATCATATTAATTGCTGGTAAGGGGCATGAAAACTATCAGATTATCGGGAATGAATCTCTACACTTTGATGACATGGAAAATACAATACACATTTTCAAAAAACTAAATAAATAATGCTATACCATTTTTTTACATACTTAAATAATCGTTTTGACTTCCCAGGTTCTGGATTGTTTGAATTTATTTCATTCAAGGCAGCTCTTGCTGTTATAACCTCACTAGTAATCACTCTTGTATTTGGGGGTAAATTAATACGCTTTTTACATCAAAAACAAGTAGGAGAAACAGTTCGGGACTTAGGTCTTGATGGTCAATTGGAAAAAACGGGGACTCCTACAATGGGCGGCATTATCATCTTAGCTGGAATATTGATTCCAACACTATTGTTTGCTGACTTATCAAACATTTATATCCAACTGATGTTGATTTCTACGGTATTATTAGGAGCTATTGGATTTGTAGATGATTACATCAAAGTCTTCAAAAAGAATAAAGAAGGACTAGCTGGAAAATTTAAGGTTTTTGGACAAATTGCTGTTGGCTTAATTGTGGCTTCTTCACTTTATTTTCATCAAGATGTAACGATAAAATCTAAGGTAAATGAACCATCAGTAAATCAGTTGGAGACTGTTTCTGAAGAAGGTTCAAGCTGGGTGGAAATGAGGTCAACTAAGACTACTATTCCGTTCATAAAGAATAATGAGTTTGATTATAGTTGGTTACTTGTATGGTTGAATAAAGATCTTGAAAAGTATACTTGGATCATATTCATTCCATTGGTAATTATTATAGTTACCGCAGTTTCTAATGGAGCCAATATTACTGACGGATTAGATGGGCTTGCAACAGGAACAAGTGCTATAATTGGAACTACACTGGCCATTTTTGCCTATCTGTCTGGAAACCTAGTATTTGCTGATTATTTAAATATTCTTTTTATTCCAAATTCTTCAGAACTGGTCATTTTCATTAGTTCGTTTGTAGGAGCATGTATTGGATTCCTATGGTATAATTCTTATCCTGCTAAAGTATTTATGGGTGACACGGGGAGCTTAGCTCTTGGTGGTATTATCGCTGTTTTTGCTATTGCTATAAGAAAAGAGTTATTGATTCCTGTTTTCTGCGGTGTCTTTTTGATAGAAAACTTAAGTGTCATTTTACAGGTTAGTTATTTTAAATACACTAAGAAAAAGTATGGCGAGGGGAAGCGAATTTTTCTCATGTCTCCTATACACCATCACTATCAAAAAAAAGGGGTTCATGAAGCCAAAATAGTTGCGAGATTTTGGATTTTAGGAATACTACTTGCAGTTCTCTCTATTGTAACACTCAAGCTTCGATAAATGTTTAGTGCTGAAAATATCGTTGTATTGGGTGCAGGTAAAAGTGGTGTTGGTGCGGCAGTTTTAGCACAAAAAAAAGGGAAAAATGTATTTGTTTCAGATGCTTCCTCAATCAAATTAGAATATAAATCACTACTTAATAACTATGACATTAAATGGGAAGAAAATGGTCATAGTGATTTCATACTAGAAAAAGCAGAAAGTGTAATAATAAGCCCTGGAATTCCACCATCCTCCCCATTTGTTCAAAAGATATCTTCTTTAGGAATTCCCATAATTTCAGAAATTGAGTTTGCATATCATTACTGCAATTCTAAAAAGATATGTATAACAGGGAGCAACGGTAAAACAACCACCACTTTATTAATTGCTCATTTATTAAATAATGCTGGTTTTAGTGCAAAGGCAGTAGGAAATGTTGGTGAGAGTTATGCCATGTCCGTTGCCATTGATCCACCCGATTACCAGGTTATTGAGTTGAGCAGTTTTCAATTGGATTTTATGTTCTCTTTTAAAGCAGATATTGCCTTGCTGCTAAATATTACTCCTGATCATTTAGACAGATATCAAAATTCATTTGACCTATATGTTAACAGTAAGTTTAGAATAACTCAAAATATGACTGTAAATGATCATTTCATTTACAATTATGACGACCCTGTTATCAAAGAAGCATTAGCAAAAAGAAATTTAGAATGTCAAACTCATCCCGTATCCATATTTCAAAAAGATGGGGTGGATTCTTGGCTAGATAACGACTCTATAATAATAAAAATAAACAACCAAAAACAAACAATTATGTCAATACATCAACTGGCCCAGCAGGGCAAGCACAATGTATTCAATTCTATGGCAGCGGGAATCGCGGCTAAAGTATTGGATATAAGAAAAGAAATTATTCGTGACAGTTTAAGCGACTTTCAAAATGTGGAGCATCGATTAGAAAAAGTAGCGAAAATTCATGGTATAGATTTTATTAATGATTCAAAGGCTACCAATGTTAATGCCACATGGTATGCATTAGAGAGTATGCAAAAACCAACCATTTGGATAGTTGGAGGTGTTGATAAAGGAAATGATTATTCATCCCTTAAAGGGTTAGTAAAACAGAAGGTGTTAGGGATCATTTGTTTAGGCAAAGAGAACCATAAAATTCAGGAGGAATTTGGAGAAATTATATCTCCAATTTATGAAGCTCAGTCTGCTTCACAGGCAGTTCAAATTAGTTATAGAATAGCTAAAAAGGGATATGCTGTTTTACTATCACCTGCATGTGCAAGTTTTGATCTTTTCAAGGATTATGAAGACAGAGGTCATCAGTTTAAAAAAGCGGTCAGATCACTTTAAATTTAATGATATGAATAAAGCAAAAGAAAAAACAACTAGTTTATTAGTAGAACATAGACAACAATCTTTAGCTTCATTTTCTTCAATTGAACATCGATTAGAGGTAGTTCGTGAAATGAATGATGTCTTATGGATTAATGATTCAAAGTCTACTGATATGGGAGCCGCCTGTTTCTCATTAGAAAATTTACATGAAAATATCATCTGGATTGTAGGTTACGATGAAAACAAAAGAAATCTTGATATTGTCACGGATGTGGCTATGGATAAAGTAGACCAAATCATATGCTATGGTCATTTTGAAACAGAGATTAAATACCACTTTGCATCCAAAATAAAATATGCCTATAAAAAAGAATTGAGCGAGGCTATTCAACTAGCTCATTCTAATGCAATGCCTGGTCAAATCGTGCTTTTTTCGCCTGCATGTTCTAGCTTCCTAAACTATAACGATTTTAGAGAAAGAGGTGATCATTTTAAAACTCTTGTTGATCAATTGTAAAACGTGCAAAAGTTTATTGAAAAATACATTAAAGGGGATAAAGTCATATGGACTATAATTGTTGTGTTGTCCCTTTATTCACTTGTAATGGCTTATAGTTCTAGTTCTAACTTAGCTTTTAGATTAGCAGGTGGTAATGTGGTTCCTTTTTTAATTAAGCATTTATTAATACTGATGATTGGGATTGTTATCATCATCTATCTTCAGTTTTTCAATTTCAAGTATTTTTCAAGGCTTTCACAAATAGGTATTTATATTTCTATTGTATTGCTTTTTGTCACCCTTTTATTCGGAGTAAATAAAGGGAATGCTTCTAGGTGGATCATGGGTTTTCAACCATCCGATTTAGCTAAGTTGGTTCTTGTAATTTATGTGGCTAGAATGCTGGTGCACAAAAAGGAAGTTATTAGAGATTTTAAATTAGGTGTAACTCCTATTTTATGGCCTATAGTTATTATTTGCGGATTAATTTTACCAGCCGATTTTTCAACAGCAGCTATGTTGTTTATTGTTTGTTTTATTATGCTGTTTGTTGGGGGTACAAAGTTGAAGCACTTATCTGCAATTATTGGAGTTTCGATAGCCGGTTTTGCCATTTTGATTTTGTTAAATTTAGCTTTTCCTGGTTTATTGCCTAGAGTAGATACATGGCAAAAAAGAATTACCAGTTTTGAAAGTGGAAGTCAAAAAGAAAATTACCAAGCTGAAATGGCTAAAAGAGCTGTGGCTAATGGTTTTTTATTTGGAAAGGGACCAGGAAAGGGTCATGTGAAAAACGACTTGTATTCTGCTCAGTCAGATTTCATATATGCATCCTCAATAGAAGAGTTTGGATCTATTTTAGGTGGTTTAGGTTTAGTCATTATGTACACGATACTATTTTTTAGATCCATTCGAATCATGAATAAAACGGAAAGTTTATTTGGAGCTTATGTCGTATTCGGATTGAGTTTTTTATTGGTTTTTCAATCGTTAATTAACATGGGTGTCGGGGTCAATTTATTTCCTGTTACTGGTCAGCCACTTCCTCTCATAAGCATGGGAGGTACTTCCATTATTTTTAGTTGCGTTGCCTTAGGCATAATCATAAATGTGAGTAGAACCGTTTACAAAGATGCTTAAATGAGAAAGTTGAAGTTTATCATAAGTGGAGGAGGAACAGGTGGACATATTTTTCCGGCTCTTGCTATAGCTCAAGAACTTGAACGTAAATTTTCGGGTTGTGAAATTTTATTTGTTGGAGCAAACGGTAGAATGGAGATGGAAAAAATTCCTGATGCTGGCTATACTATCAAAGGGCTTGATGTAGTAGGAATACAACGATCATTTTCAATTAATTCCTTAGTCAAAAATTTTTCTTTTCCTATTCGTCTACTTAAAAGTTTAACTGCTGCTAAAAAAATAATAGAATCTTTTAATCCAGATGTAGTCATTGGTGTAGGGGGATATGCTAGTGGTCCAACCTTAAGAATGGCAAATAAGCTAGGTGTTCCCACTCTCATTCAAGAACAAAACTCATACGCAGGATTGACAAATAAATGGCTAAGTAAAAAAGCACATAAAATATGTGTGGCTTATGAAAATATGAGTCAATTTTTTCCAGAACCAAAACTAGTCTTAACAGGAAATCCCGTCAGAAAGGATTTAATGGATATGGATCAAAAAAGTGATTTAGCGTTAAAACATTTTAATATTGATAAAGGTGATAAAGTCATCTTAGTCATAGGAGGAAGTTTAGGAGCAAAATCCATTAATGAGGGTTTATTGGCTTCTTTAGATATACTAAAAAACCAGCCTATTCAACTCATATGGCAAGTAGGTAAACGGTATTTTGATCAAATTTCTAATCATAAAAAATTACAAGAATTTAAGAATGTTCATGCTATGCCTTTTATTAAAAAAATGGATTTGGCGTATGAAGTTGCTGACTTAGTTATTTCTAGAGCAGGGGCACTATCCATTAGTGAAATTACGTTGACGGGAAAAGCTAGTCTTTTAATTCCATCACCCAATGTTGCAGAAGATCATCAACGAAAAAATGCTATGGCGCTGGTAAAACGAAATGCAGCTGTTTTGGTAAACGACAATGATACAAGATCTGCTTTGGAGAAAGCACTGAATTTACTTAAAGATGAATTGCAGATTTCAGAAATCGCAAAAAATGCCAAAAGAATGGGTAAACCAAATGCTGCTAGGGATATAGTAAATGAAATCGAAAAACTTATTTAAGTCCATTGAATTTAGATAGAATAAATAGAGTTCATTTTATTGGAATTGGAGGTATTGGTATGAGTGCCTTAGCAAAATTCTTTTTGTACAAAGGAGTTGTGGTTAGTGGTTATGACAGATCAAAAACAGAAATAACATTAGCATTAAGTGATCTTGGATCTCAAATTATTTACGATGATGAAATCTCTTTGATCAAGAATATTGAATCAGTTGATTTAGTTGTTTATACTCCAGCTATTTCCTCTAATAACATTCAACTAAATTATTTTACAAAGACCGATATTCCAATTCATAAAAGAGCATATGTCTTAGGTGAAATAACAAAATCATATCAAACCCTAGCTGTTGCCGGAACGCATGGTAAAACCACAACTAGTTCAATTGTGGCTCATTTACTACAACAAAATAATCGTGGAGGGGTTTCGTTTCTAGGAGGAATTTGCACAAACTATAATTCAAATATTCTCCTTCAGGAAGGTCAAAATGCGGTAGTTGAGGCAGATGAGTATGACCGATCCTTTTTGCACCTTCATCCAAGTGCTATTATTTTAACTTCAATGGATCCAGACCATTTGGATATCTACGGAGATGAAGCATCTGTAATAGAAGGATTTAAATTATTCGTTGATTTATTAAAAAATAAAGATGGTCTGTATGTTCAAGAAGATTTAAAAAATCAATTTCCAAATGCATTAACGTATGGTTATCAAACCACATCTACATTATTTGTTTATGATGTGAGTCCAAAAGATGGTTGTTACCTTTTTAATGTGAACTACAAGGGCGTAGCATATGAAAATTTTGAATTTCATTTGCCTGGAAGACACAATTTACTGAATGCAGCTGGAGCTATACTTAGTTGTTTAGAATGGGGTGTTTCCTTTGAAAAATTGAAAAGTGCACTTGCCAGTTTTAAAGGGGTAAAAAGAAGATTTGATATACATCACAATGATGGACAAAGAGTATATGTAGATGATTACGCACATCATCCTAATGAAATAAAGGTATTGTATGAGGGGTTAAGAGAATTTTATCCAGAACACAAACTAATTGGTGTATTTCAACCTCATTTATATTCTAGGACTCGTGATTTTTTACTGGAATTTCAAACCGTATTAAGTGAATTTGACACCTTATTTGTGATGCCAATTTACCCAGCTAGAGAATTGCCTATTGAGGGTATTAATGCCGAAGCATTATTAGAGGGTATAGAAATGGATAAAAAATCATTATTAGTAAGTGAAGATGATCTTTATATGGCATTAAAGCAAGAAGAAAAGTTTGTTGTTTCTACAATCGGAGCTGGTGATATTGATCGATTAATACATCCTCTTAAATCTTTTTTAAGTGAAGTTAGTTAGAAAAATATTAAGCATATTTTTTTGGATTGGAATCATTTCCATATGGGTTGTTTTGACTGCGTTTGTAAACAAGACACATCATCATATTGTTTATAATTCCTTAGAAATTAAATTCACTAAGGACAATGAGCATCAATTAATAAAAAAGTCAGATGTAGTCGAAATCATTAAAGATTTAGGGTTAGTACAAGGTGTTACGTTAAATAAAGAGATTAATACTCGAGAAGTGGAGAAGAAATTAAATACTCATTTTGCGTTAGAAAATGCAGAAGTATACCTTTTGAATACGGGAGAATTAAATGTCAATTTAAATAAGCGTACACCTATTGCAAGATTAATTGCTAATGACCCAATCCATAATGCATACATAGATGAGCATGGTCAATTAATGAGAACAAGCGATTCTTATGTGGCTAAATTACCGCTCTTCTCAGGTGAATTTAAATGGTCAGATTCTAATCTTGTAAATAATGTTGATAGAGGTCTACTAACTCAAATCTACAATATGAGTAGATTAATTAACAATGACCCGTTCTTAAAATCTCAAATAGTTCAAATTCACATAAATAATAATGGGTACTTTGAACTCATTCCAAGAATTGGTAATCATAAAATCTTATTTGGATCTAGTGATAATATGGAAAAGAAATTTAAAAAAATAAAACTCTTTTACACGGAAGGACCTTCTCCTAAAGAGTTGAATTTATACGATACACTTAATGTGATGTTTAACGATCAAATTGTTTGCTCAAAAATTAATTAATATGGATGCACCAGAAATTGTTGTAGGCTTGGATATTGGAACGACTAAAATTGCTTGTCTTGTAGGAAGGAAAACGGAACATGGTAAAATTGAAATTCTTGGAGTCGGAAAAGCTCCCAGTTTAGGGGTTACACGAGGAGTTGTTTCCAATATTGAAAAGACAGTTCAATCTATCAGAGCTGCAGTCGAAGAGGCAGAGGCAAAATCAGGCGTAGAGATTAATGTGGTAAACGTGGGAATCGCGGGACAGCATATAAAAAGTTTACAACACCGTGGTATGATTACTCGTGATACCATAGATGAAGAAATTTCACAAAAAGATGTGGATGAACTAATAGATGATATGTATAAATTGGTGATGATGCCTGGTGAAGAAATTATACATGTATTGCCTCAGGAATATATCGTAGATAGGGAACCAGGAATCAAAGACCCAATAGGAATGTCAGGCGTTCAGCTTGAAGCTAATTTCCACATCATAACAGGACAAATAGCAGCTGCAAAAAATATTTTTAAATGTGTAAATAAGGCTGGACTAGAAGTTGCTGAACTCATTCTTGAACCCTTAGCTTCTTCTTCGGCTGTTTTGAGTGAAGAAGAAAAGGAGGCTGGTGTGGCTTTGATAGATATTGGAGGTGGTACAACGGACATCGCTATTTTTCACGATGGTATTATAAGACATACTGCTGTGATTCCATTTGGAGGAAATGTAATTACAGAGGACATCAAGGAAGGTTGTACCATTATGCAAAGACAAGCAGAATTGCTTAAAACCAAATTTGGAGCAGCATTACCTCAAGCAACCCAAGATAATGAGATCGTATGCATACCAGGATTAAGAGGGAGAGACCCTAAAGAAATATCGGTAAAGAATCTAGCAAATATCATTAGCGCTAGAATGTCAGAAATAATTGAACACATCTACTTTGAAATTAAGAATTCTGGATTTGATAAAAAATTGATAGGTGGAATTGTAGTTACAGGTGGAGGTTCTCAATTAAAGCATATAAATCAGTTAATGGAATTTACAACTGGAATTGACTCCAGAATAGGATATCCTAACGAGCATTTAAGTGCAAATACCAATATAAATGTGACCTCTCCACTATTTGCAACTGGTGTGGGATTAGTAGCAAAAGGATTTGAACAATTTGAATTATTAAAAGCTAGAAACGAAAAAATAAGTACAAGAATGCACTCACAAAAATATAAAGGTGGATTCTTCGAAAAAATAAAAACATTTTTTGACGAAAAAGTAGATTAATTTAAAAACAGAAATTATGATGAGATTCGATATGCCAAAAGAACAATCTTCCATTATCAAAGTGATTGGTGTTGGAGGTGGTGGAAGTAACGCTGTTAATCACATGTATAGACAAGGAATCAAAGGAGTTGATTTTATAGTTTGTAACACTGATCATCAAGCATTAGATATAAGCCCAGTACCTACAAAAATTCCATTAGGACAAAGTTTAACTGAAGGTAGGGGTGCTGGCTCTATTCCTGAAATAGGCAAAAACGCAGCTATTGAAGACTTGGAGGAGATTAAAGAAATCCTAGCAAAAAATACAAAAATGATTTTTGTTACTGCTGGAATGGGCGGAGGTACAGGAACAGGTGCTGCACCTGTAATTGCTCAAACGGCTAGGGATATGGGTATTTTAACAGTTGGAATTATAACCGTACCATTCACTTTTGAAGGTCGAAAAAGAAGAACCCAGGCAGAGGATGGAATTGAGCAGATGAGAGATGCTGTCGATACATTATTGGTAATCAATAACGATAAGTTACGAGAAATGTTTGGGAATCTATCTCTTGTAAACGCTTTTGAGCAAGCAGATGATGTATTAGCCATTGCCGCAAAGGGAATAGCAGAAGTAATTTCTGTAACAGGTCAAATCAATGTTGATTTTAATGATGTCAATACCGTTATGAAAGATAGTGGTGTAGCCATCATGGGATCGGCTGAAGCTGAGGGAGAAGACAGAGCAACTAAATGTGTAGAACAGGCTTTAAGCTCTCCTCTATTGAATGATAATAATATTGAAGGAGCAACTTATGTACTACTGAATATTACTTATGGTGATAAGGCTGTTTTAATGGATGAGATTTCAGATATTACAGATTACATACAAGAAGAAGCGGGTAGTACTGCTGATGTAATATGGGGGCATGGCCACGATGAAACTCTTGGTGAAAAGTTATGTGTTACCATTATAGCAACTGGATTTAAAACCACTCCACACACTGGACTTTCATTTAAAGCTCCTAAGAAAAAACGAATGAATTTAGAGGATGAAAGACCAACAGAAATTACTCAAGAGATAGAATCTCCGGTTGGAGAAGATACGATCATTACAGCCGATAAAGAACCACAACCTGTTGATGATGTAGACGAAACGACAACAAAAAAGTATTTCTTAGAGGAAGAAGAGGTTGACCATTCTATTGCAGAGGAAAAGGAAAATAGCCAAATTCTAACCGAAAGTAATACGGACTATATTGCACCTACTCCTTCCCCTGAGTTGGAAAAGAATGATGGTAAAATCAGATTTTTATTAGAAGATGATGAAGTTGAGGATGAGGTTAGTGAAAAAGAAATTGAATTAAAAGTAGATCAAAATGTAGAAGAATCTATATCATTTCAATCTCAAGAGGAAAATAAATTAAACGAAGCAAAAGAAATTATAGACGAAAGATTAGAGAGGATTAAAAAAGCTACACAAAAACTAAGATCTCCTCTAGGATTAAATGAAATGGAGAATGTTCCAGCCTATAAAAGAAGAAATATTGAATTAGACGATGTCAATCCTTCATCAGAATCTGAAGTTTCCAAATATACGCTTTGGGAAAGTGAAGGTGATGATGGTGAAAAAAGAACTGGTTTAAGTGATAATAACTCATTTCTTCACGACAACGTGGATTAATAATCATCATGAGCCTAGAAAGTAAGATTGGTAGTGACATTAAGTCTGCGATGTTATCCAAAGACAAAGTAAGATTGGAAGCGCTTAGAGCTATTAAGTCTGCTATTCTTATTGAAAAAACCAAGACAGGTAAAAAAGACGAAATTGAAGATGATCTTTTAGTAAAGATTATAGCGAAGTTAAATAAGCAACGGATAGATGCTTATGATATCTACAAAGAACAAAATAGAGAAGACTTAGCAGAAGAGGAATTACTTCAGTCCAACATATATAAGGAATACTTGCCAAAGCCTGTTTCAGATGAAGAACTTAAAGCTCAAATCAATTCAATCATTTCTAATTTAGGAGCAAGTGGGATGAAAGATATGGGCAGAGTAATGGGTGTGGCTATGAAGAATTTGGGAGGCAAAGCGGATGGATCAAAAATCTCATCTTTAGTTAAAGCACTCTTAAGCTAAAACAATGGATTTTATAGATCCTTCAATTGAGGCTTATGCTCTAGAACATTCGGAGAAAGAAAGTGATCTCTTATCTGATTTAAATAGACAAACTCATTTAAAAGTGTTACAGCCTAGAATGCTATCGGGACATCTTCAGGGCAGAATTCTAAGCTTTTTGTCTTCCGCAATTAAACCTAAAAACATTCTTGAAATAGGAACCTATACTGGCTACAGTGCTTTGTGCATGGCCGAGGGGTTATCCGAAAGTGGAAAACTAGTTACCATTGATAAAAATATAGAGTTAGAAACAATGGTAAAAAAATACATCAACAATTCACCTTATAAAAACCAAATGGAGTTCATTAATGCAAATGCGATTGATGTGATTCCAACCTTAAATTTGAAATGGGATTTGGTGTTTATAGATGCAGATAAGGAGAACTACATAAATTATTTTGATTTAGTTATTGATCAAGTTAATAAAGGAGGATGGATAATTGCGGATAATGTCCTTTGGAGTGGAAAAGTATTAGAAGAGCCTGATCAAAAAGATAAAGAAACTATAATTCTTCAAAAGTTTAATGAAAAAGTACATCGTGATAGTAGAGTTAGAAATGTGTTATTTCCTGTGAGAGACGGGATGATGATTATGATCAAAAACTAAGAAACCCTGTATTCATTTTATTTATTATTTTTGGTCCGCATTTTGATGCAAATCAATTAAATTATATTTCATGAAATCAATCTCAAAAATTATTTTAAGCTTACTCTTAATTCTACAGAGTTTTATTAGTAGAGCTGACGAAGGAATGTGGTTACCTATGTTATTAGGTGAAGAAACATACAAAAACATGGTAGAATGCGGTATTAGGCTATCTCCAAAACAAATATATGATGCTAATAATTCAAGTCTTAAAGATGCTATCGTGGCCTTAGGAGGCGGTTTTTGCACTGGTGAAATAATTTCTGAACAAGGATTGATGTTAACCAATCACCACTGTGGATATGGTACTATTCAAGCTAACAGTACTACAGAACACGATTACTTAACTGATGGTTTTTGGGCCATGAAAAAAGCAGATGAAATTCCTGCTGACTTTGGCGTTTGGTTTTTAGATAAAATTACAGATGTTACCGAAAGTGTATTAAAAGGAGTTAATGATGAAATGTCAGAGACAGATCGATCTAAAAAGATCAGAGAAAATATAGGCGCTTTGACTAAAAAAGCAAAAGAAGGTAAATCAGAAGAAACATTTTCGGTTAAGGTAAAACCGTTCTATTATGGCAACTATTATTACATGTTTACATACAATATCTTTAATGATGTAAGGTTAGTTGGAGCTCCTCCTAGTTCAATTGGTAAGTTTGGTGGGGATACTGACAATTGGATGTGGCCTAGGCATACTGGTGATTTCACCCTTTTTAGAGTGTATGCTAACAACGATAACGAGCCTTCAGCTTACGATGAGGGCAATAAGCCATACTCTCCAAAACATGCATTGCCCGTTTCTATAGCTGGAGTACAAGAAGGTGATTATGCCATGATCATGGGTTATCCTGGAAGTACAGATCGTTATTTAACATCTTGGGGTGTTAAAGAGGCGGTAGAAGTAGAGCAGCCTGCAAGGGTAAAAATTAGGAGAATTAAATTAGATCTTATGGAAGAAGAAATGAATAAGAGCCAGAAAACTCGTATTCAGTATGCTTCAAAACACGCTAGAGTAAGTAATTATTGGAAATATTTCATAGGACAAAGCGAACAATTGGTGAATAATAAGGTGCAGCAGAAAAAAGAAGTGATTGAAGCCAATTTTACAGACTGGTTCACTCAAAATAAATTATCAGATAAATACGGTAATGCCTTAGAACTCATTGAAAAATCAGTAGAAGGTTCCTCAAAATATACTATTCCCAATGTGTATTTTCAAGAAGCTATTGCGGGGTCAGAAGAACTCATATTTGTAATGAGAAATATGGGTGAAAGATCAGCTTATTATAATGCGCTTAAAAGTGGTGAAGGCATTGAAGATGCCAAAAAAGAATTGCTTTCCAAGGCAGAAGTATTTTTTAAAGATTATAATGCAACTATTGGTAAAAATATTTTTGAAGCTGTTTTGAGTTTGTATTTTCATGATGTTCCAAGTGAATTCCATCCTCCAGTTTTCAACGGAATGGGAAAGAAAAACAAAGGAGACTTCTCAAAATTAGCTGATATGGCTTTCGGCAAAGGTTCTTGGTGGTTGTCATATGAAAATTTTGAAGAAGGAATAAATAAAATTACATCCCTTAAAAAATTAGAAAAAGGTTTATTTTTTATGCTACAGAGAGAATTTATTAAAACATACAGACAGGATATTATGATGCCCAAAATGGCTTTTGATAGCGATTACAATAAAGGGATGAGGTTATTTGTAGATGGTCTTCAAAAAATGGGAATGAATAAGGCTTCTGATGCGAATT
>JAYPLD010000004.1:44740-53673 GCA_038129265.1 Crocinitomicaceae bacterium | reverse complement strand
GGGATTTCGTATAGAAAGCAGATTTAGAATTCTTATTTTAGAGTATGAAAAATTTTATTTACTCTTTTATTTTAATTGCTTTATCCGGATTTTTTCTTTTTTCTTGCTCTTCAGGAAGAATGGTCACTTCAAGTGATTTCTCTAAAAGAAAATTTACAAAAGGACGTTATGTTACTTTAAAAAATCACTTTTCGACTACAGGTTTTTCAACGGATAACTCCATACCAAAAAGGGAAGGATTAATTACACAAGCTGAAGCTAAAAAACTAACAGCTGTGGATTACCAAACTGTTTTGAAATACAACAATGAACTACAAAAGAGTTCCATTAGAGACATCATTAAAGAACTTAAAAAACAAGAAAAGAAACAGCTAAATACTTATGATGTAAATCCAAATAAAGATAGCGTTGAAATCATTACCACAACAGGACGTGTTTACAGAGGTATAGTCGTAAAATCTGACTATGATGGATACTTTGTGAAGTTGTCTTCAGATCGTGAAATATATGTAAGTAACAATGAAATTAAAAGACTTACTGTACTATCCTCAACCCCTTCAACAGAAAGTGATAATACTCCAAAATCCACACCTTCTACTCAGAATTATTATGAAGATGATTCAGTTGCAGAAAACCCCTACAGAGATGAAACTACATATGTTGAACAAAAGACAGAACCCATGGCTGTACTCAGTCTAATTTTTGGCATATTAGGTTTTTTACCCATTCCGTTTATTGGTGGACTCGGCTGCATTGCTGCCTATGTTTTGGGGAAGAATAGCATTAATAAAATAGATAAAAACCCAAAAAAATTTAAAGGCCGTGGCATGGCTCTAGCAGGTAAAATTCTAGGTACAATTGGGATAACCTTAATGATTATTGGATTGATTATTTTATTGCTTTTTCTAGCGCTATTATTTTAAATAGTCAATTTTTTAACAATGTATAAGTTATTTTACTATTGGTTTATCATTTTTTGTCCTACTTTATTTTCTATTTCATGTAGTAAAGATTCTGATGGTGAAGGCTATGAAAGCTATCGATATGAGCTTTGGAAAAAATGCATTCAAAATAATTATCAGATTGATTTTGTGGGTCAGCAATACGATGACGGTACTTACCCCAACTTTATGGGGTCTCCCTTTGATCGAGATCATGAAGGTATCGGAGGTATCGAGTCAGAAGGTGTATTGAATAATTTAGAGGAAGTATTGCTGCAATCCAATCAATTAGATGCCGTATTGCTGTGTATTGGAGGTAACGATCTGTTAGGTGGAGATGATCCTCAAACAGTAATAGATAATATTGGTTTAATCATAGAAGAAATTCAAAATCGATTCCCCAACATCATTATTTTTTTAGAACAGATTGCACCTGGAAATAATGAAATTATGACCAATGATTTTACTCAAAAATTATCCGAATTCAATGACCTTATCTACAACACTGCATCAACTTATTCTAATCAAAGTTCATCCGTTATTGCGGTGGATATGAGTACTAATTTTAACGAAAACTTACTGGCTGACGATGTTCATTATAATCAGGATGGAGCTGTATTTATAGCTGAGCAATATTATTCCAGTATTTCAACAGTTTTCAATTTGCAGACCCCCTTAAAGATACTACCTCTGGGTGATTCAAGAGTAGAAGGAGCAAGACCCTAGATTTGTTTCTTTTTTTATCCATTATTTGTTAATAATCATTAACAACGCTTTTAGGTAATATATCCTTTTGTAACTTGATGGAGGTTTATGCATTATTTCAAAAAACTAATCGATGAAAACGAAGTAGAGTTGATAGCTTATGTAAAGCAGTATCTAGCTGCTAACCAACTAGAAGATATAAAAATTCATGTAGGTTGTGACAGCCAAAATATAGGATCCCTGACTCATTATGCTACTACGGTCGTTTTTCACATTGGCAACTCAGGATGTCACTTTATTTATAAAAAAGAGAAACTTCCTAAAATTGAAGATATGTGGACAAAACTTTGGGGCGAAACAACAAGATCAGTAGAGATTGCCAATCATTTAAAGGAACATGGAATCCACGTAAATAGCGTGGATTTAGACTTTAACAGCGATGAAAAACAAAAATCTAATAAACTCGTTTCAGCCTCTGTTGGTTTTGTGGAATCCATGGGCCTTAAAGCCAACATAAAACCGGCTATATTACCAGCCATTTCTGCTGCAGATATGATGTGTTAAACTCCAACAAGAAGCTTTCTACTCAGTTTTTGATTTGGGGTTTTTAACTCGTATATGTATACCCCGTTGGGTACAGTATTTCCAATTTGATCTTTTCTATTCCATTTAATTTGGTGTAGTCCACTTTCCATATCTTGATCTATTAACGTATTTACTTTTTTGCCTACAATATCATATATATTGATGCTCACTTTGGATGTGGCTTTTAAGTGAAAAGAAATAGTGGTGATATCTGCAAACGGATTAGGATGATTTTGATAAAGAGTGTTATGGTTTAATGGCGGGCTAGAAACACTTAATGGTTGTAAAGACCACCCTAGATCCTGAAGAATGCCTAGTGTTATAGGACCAGGTGTAAGATTGGTTTCGCCTGTGCTACTGTATGGAGTCATTAAGCCATCTGGCGAACTTGCGGAAAAAGACGATTCGTTAAGATGCAGTATACTAGAGCCAAATGCAAAATTGCTTGGAGCAAATAGTCTCGGTCTGGATTGATTGTTTGCATTAACGGCATTAAGCCCATTAAAATAGAGGCTATTGCCTGTAAATTGTGCAGTTAGAGCTAAGGATGGATTTAGATAAAGCAGTGAATCTATTAGTCTTTCGCCTTGCAAATTTTCTAAAAAAAGATCATAAATTAAGGGTTCCCCGTTCAATGCGGGAACAGAGAATGAGGCTAGGGAATTTACTATAGGGTCGATAATGGTACTAAACGAACCAACTCCATTTTGATCAAGGTTTGCAACAGAGTAAAACCCTATGCCGTGCCCAATTTCATGTAATAGTACTTTAACTAAATGGTACTGATTTAATGGACAATTTCCGTCAGTTCCCATATACCAATTTCGGGTGCTATCTATGTAAATGTCCATATCAACTTCCGATATGCCTAAGTCATTTCCCGCGATAGCCTTAGCTAAACTTGTTGGATACCAAACATTACTGATGGGGGCATTTTGAAAATCTTTTACGCCATTACTTAACGTTAAGCCCAGAAAACCAAATGGGCTGGCATCAACCCAATAAAAATTGATTTTTATGGGAACATTTGAAACTAGAATATTACTCCAAATACTGCAAGCTTTATCCATTGCTGTTTCTGCTTCAGAAGATGAGTAATGGTAGTTAACCTGAAAATGGGAACTCTGATTGAAAGCAGAAAAACTAATCAATACTAAGTATGAAATGTAGCTGTACCTTTTAAACCGATTCACAATGAACAAGTTAAAAAGAAACAGACAGAGCTAATCTACTTCTTGATGATTTTTTTCTGATGATTTTTTCCTGCCACATTTATATCTAAAATATAAATACCCTTTTTAAACGAAGATATATCCACGGTTTTGGAATGGGTTGTCAATAGAAGTCTTCCAGATAAATCAAAAATTGAAAATTGAGTTGGTTTTTTACTATTCGAAGTTACATGTAATAATCCATCCGTTGGGTTGGGGAAAACAAGTATGTTGTCATCTGCCGGATTTAATTCATCGGAAACTACGGTATTGAATTCAAACCAGTTGAGGTTGAACTCTTGCCCCGTTATGAGAATACGTACATGATAAATCCCTTTGTCAAGCCAAAACACCTCAGATGCGGTAGTGGTTTGCCAAGTTTGCCACCCTCCTGTGGAGTTAAAATCAATTTGATTGAGTATGGTTACTCCACCAGCGCTATCTATTAATTGAAGCTCTAATCCCCCACTAAAACCATTAGACGCATTTCGATAGCTGACTTGGAAACTGCCAGAATAGATGGCATTGATGTAATAATCAACATAATCTCCTGGATTAAGGTATCCTATATTTTGTCCTCCGCCAATGTCTGAACAACCCTCAAGTCCAATTCCAGATTCATTAAAATAATCTTCAGCTTGAATAATTCCAGGAATACAATTATTAGAACAAGAAATGGTGTTCTTTACGGGCCTGTAGGCAAAAGGGCTTAACGTGTTCCCATCCATGCTAGTAAGTTGTGTACCATTGTAAGAAACCGAAATTTTAGTGGGCTGTCCGGTAGAGGGAGAAAATCCTTGAATAGCTGAGTTAAGAACTAGCGTAACATAACGTGGATGATTAGGGTTAAATTGAAGGCTGTTAATGATCATGTTTTGAGAAGAATCTGTATATACATCAAAAACTTGATTGGGATTACTAATTATACTAGCTGGTATGCTAGTATTGTCAATGGGTTTATTAAAAAGTAGTTTTATCCGATATTGATCTATGGTTTCACCAGATAGAAATAAGGCAGATAACGTATCTATGGTGCCTGATTTAACAAATTCAAATGAATTAATATTGATTTCTCCTCCATCACAGTGCAGTCTGATTTTTTGATTACCTGCGCTAAGCATGGCGTTAGAAACCGTTACCGTATTCCAGAAACTCCAATTATTAGTATTGGGTAAGTTTGTGGTGGAGGTGAAGGCCGTGTCATCAAGAGAAAAATAGATTTTTGAATCGGGATTATTGGCAGAGTATCTTACGTTAATATCATACACCGCACTGGTATCCACATTCACTTCGTATTGCATCCACTCGTTTTCCTCAAACCACCCAACTTGATAGCCGTTATGAAATAAATAAACGTCATTGCAGGTACTGATATCGGCCCCATCATTTCGATACATCCACCCATTGTTCCATGGGGTGTAATTTCCTGTAGTTACTTGGTAAGTGGCCACCACATTATCTTGATAGGCTTCCCCAACCACACCCAAGTCAAAATCAGTAGCATAGATCCTTCCAGGAATTTCAGCTACAGAGTCAAATGGAATGGTTTGATTGGAATTTACTTGTCTAAACATGGCATCAATTACATCCTTTTGAAAGTGGCAATTTTCTAGTTTTAAATCTTCGGTGAGTTGATTAAGCGTATTAGTAGTGTAGGTTGCTGTTGGCATACCACTTCCTCCGCTCCAATAATCCAATAAGTTTTGAAAATCGACCGTCTTAGTAACCGACATCGGACAAGAAATAGACTCTAATTTTTTCATAGGCCACCACGCCCATCCAATATCATGGTCTTCAATAAGCCGGATCGCATCTCTAAACCAAACGTTAGAATTTTCACCTGATTCACCAAACCATAGTGGAACGTTCCAAGTATTTCTGATGTCAAGCACCCATTGAATATCTACTTGGTAGTTTTCAGACCAATATTTATGAGGGCTATATACCATGTTTGAGTCCCAGGGAGGGGTTAGTCCGCTAAAATCGTTAGCATACCAATTTCCCTCTATGAAAATGATGTGATTTTGATCAACTGACCTCACACTATCGGTTAATTGTATATAAAAATTTCTAAGCTCATTGTTTCCCAAATTCCAATTCACTTCATTCAAATAGTCATATCCTGCAATAGCTGGTTCGTTTTGGTAATGTTCAGCAATCTTTCGCCATAAGGAAAAGGTCTTGTTTTTATTTAAGTTACTTTCCCATAAGCTAGGATAAGCTGGATTATAGTCGCTAATGCCTGTATTCCCGCCCTGACCACCAGGTGCTGCATGTAAATCTAAAATGACATACATGTTGTTTTGCTTACACCAAGAAACAAGGCTATCTGTCATTTCAAAGCCCTTTGTAAGCCAAGTATTTTGACCTGGTATAGGTTCTTCTTGAATAGGTAAGGTAAAAAGATTGTAATGCATGGGTAGTCTGATTGAATTAAACCCCCATGAAGCTAAAGAATCGATATCCACCTTTCTCACATGATTTGCATACCAATTATTCAAAAATGTATCCTTCGCTGCAGTTCCAATTAGCTGTTCAACCTTTTCTTCAAATTCCCACTGTGCTGAAGCAAATCCAGCAGCTTGAATTTGATAGGGCTCAATGAGCATCCATCCTCCCAGGTTCATTGCTTTCAGTATGACGGTGTCTCCATTGGCATTTACAATGGCTTTTCCATTTGTTGATAGCCAAGATTGGCCAAGAAGAAAATGTACGTTAACGCTAAGTAAGAAAAAAAATAAAAATCTGTACCACATACATTAATAGCATGGATTTTGTGTAATTAAGTTGTTTGAACTTTGTATATCATAGTATGGAATGGGTAGTAATTCACTGCAACCCTGAACGAAATTAGTTTTTCCGAAAGTCAGCCCTAAATGATCAAAATTTTGAAAAACAACGCTAGCATCACCCCATCGTACTAAATCATAAAAACGATCGTGCTCTAACCCAAGTTCAACTCTTCTTTCGTGGTAAACTACCGCCCTAAGTTCAGAGTGTCCAAGTAAACTAGACTCCTTGTAACTGCTTATTGTAGCTGCATCAGGATATGCTGATAATCCTGCACGTTGACGTATGAGTGCCAATGAAGATTTTGCAGCAGCCTCGTCACCTAACTCCATAGACGCTTCAGCATGAATAAGCAATAGATCCGCATAACGCATAAATATATAATCTATGTTTCCATTACAATCTGCTGTAATAGGTCTTTCATTATCTGGAATCAAATATTTTTGGGACATGTACCCCGTTGGTGGATTCCAACTTCCACCCGTGAAATCATGTGGAGCTCCACCAAATGTACCTGGTATCATTTCACCGTCAAATACTACGCTTGCTTCTAGTCGGGTGTCGTTAGGTTCAAATGCTTGGACGAAATCTTCAGTAGGGCATTTAAAACCATATCCCCAGCCCATATCTCTGTCTCCAAACCATATGCTTAACCAAGATCCTTCGTGTTCACCCCAATGTCCATCTAAATCTTCTACCATATTGATAGACCAGATAACTTCGCTTCCCCACTGTTGACCAGAGCTAAATACATTGGCGTAATTAGGTACTAAGCTGTAATTTCCTGAGTTTATGACCTCCTCACTTTTTGATTTTGCGGCACCCCAGTTTTCTTGATATAGATAGGTTTTCGCAAGGAGTCCTTTTGCTGCACCACTTGTGGCTCTTCCTTGTTCTGCTAACGCTACCGTAGCGGGTAGATTAGCCTCAGCATAAGTTAGATCGGCAACAATTTGATCATATACTTCACTTGCTGTAGATCTAGGTTTATTGGCAGAAATATCTTCTCCATGATTTGTACCATCATCTTCAGCAGATGTGTAAAGCATAACGCCTCCAAAATTCCGAACCAGCCTAAAATAGGCATAGGCTCTCAAAAATCGACATTCTGCAATGAAACGAGTTCGATTCCCTTCATCCATCTCTAACACTTTGTTTCCATCTACATCCTCTTCTACTAGTATATCTATAGCAAAGTTGGAACGTGCAATTAGTCTGTACATGTCATCCCATATCCAATGAGGAATATCAGTCTGGGGTGTGGCATTAAAGTTCATCATATCGTACATCCCTTGCTGGTCACCGTTGCTTTCGCCTCCCTTTACAGCATCATCAGACATAACAGATCCTACAGCCCAAAGTCCAACTATGTTGTTCCTCCATGCTTGCACATCATATGCTGCAATAACAGCTTCAAATGCAGTTTCGCCATCCACAAAGTATGGTTTGTCAATGTTTCCAGGCTGATCGAGTTCAAGCCAATCTTTTGAGCATCCTACTAGGCTCAAAAATGAAAAGATGTAAATTAATTTTCTCATATTTTTAAATTAAAAAGTTGCGTTTATACCAAAATTCATTGTTTTAGGTATGGTGTAATTTCCTAAATCTGCTTTTTGCACAAAAACCCCCCATGTACTGCCTAGCTCTGGGTCACGCCCAGAGTATTTTGTAATGGTGAAATAGTTTTGTAATGCGGCATAGAATCGTAGTTTTTCCATGCCAATTTTTCTAGAAATTGTCTTTGGCAGGGTGTATCCCAATGAAATATTTTTAAACCTTAAAAATGAACCACTTTCAATGTAGGCATCTGATGACCTAGCGTAATTGTTTTGTCGATCGCCACCCAGTTGAGCAATAGTAGCATCTGGATTGTCAGGTCTCCATGCATCGGTTAGCATGTAACTTACCATGTTAGTCTGCTCATAAGGAGTCTCAGTAAAGGCCTTTACGGTATTGAATATTTCATTTCCGTGATTCCAATATAAAAACAAGCTAAAATCAAATCCTTTATATGAGACGTCACCTGTGAACCCCAATGTAAAGTCGGGATATGGTGATCCAATTTTAACTTTATCATTTTCGTCTAGTTTTCCATCATCATTTTGATCTTTAAATTTATAGTCTCCAGGGCCTACCGTAGGACCATAGGTTTGATATGTGGTTCCGTCTTCCGTGTATGTTAGCGCGTCAACTTCTGATTGTGTTCCAAAAATCCCATCTACTTCATATCCCCAAAAGTCACCCACTTGAGAACCTACTTCGGTAAGCGTATAATATTCTAACGCATGAAATGCACCTCCTTCAATTCGTTGATCCGTATTGGAAGTAAGTTGAATGATTTTGTTAGTCACTTTCGTGACATTAGTGGATAGGTTATATTTCAAATCACCTACAACATCTTGGTAATTGATAGTTAAATCAAAACCTCTGTTTTCCATCGACCCAATATTAACTCTTGCAGCACCACCAACACCCCAAGCATTTAGCAAGGAGTTATCATCCATAATCATATCAGATGTTGTTTTAATGTAGTATTCTGCGGTTACCCATAACTTATTTTGAAGAAACCCTGCATCTAAGGCAATGTTTGTCATCCCAATAGTTTCCCATCTAAGGTTAGGATTAGGAAAAAAGTCTACCGTAGACCCAGAGATTTGATCTACTGTTCCATCTGGACCAAAAATCACATTAGAACTATTGA
>JAYPLD010000004.1:30793-44640 GCA_038129265.1 Crocinitomicaceae bacterium | reverse complement strand
CCAGAGATTTGATCTACTGTTCCATCTGGACCAAAAATCACATTAGAACTATTGATGGAAGTAGTTCCGTTGTAGGCAAAATCTCCAGCAGGTTCACTATTTCCTAGCTCTCCATAACCGCCTCTAAGTTTTAAAAAGCTTATGTTTTTTACGTTTTTGAAAAATTCTTCTTTATGTATTTTCCAACCACCTGAAAAACCGGGGAATACACCAAATTTATAGGCGGATCCAAACCTAGAAGAACCATCTCTTCTTAATGTGGCTGTTAAAAAGTATTTATCATCATATTCATAATTTAATCTTCCAAAAACAGAGGCATATCTTCTGTAAGAAAATGAATTCCACCCTTCATTATTAGCGTAGGCAATGTCGCCAGTTGATCCTAATAGCATATTAGGAGGAGTTTCATTATTAACAGATCCGCCTAAGTATTTTTTACTAAATCCAAAACTGTTTTGATTCCAGTCATAAGCAGATGTACCACCTAGAAGCGTAAAGTTGTTTTTTCCAAACTCTTGCTTTATTTCAATGGTGTTTTCCCAATTCCAAGAAAAGTATCTGTTGGTATTATAGCCAAATTCATCAATTTGATTTTGATCGGTAGCATCGATGTAAAAAATCGGATTGTACCACCAGCCATTTCCAGCTGTATAGTCACAACCTATAATGCTTTTTACACTTATCCAGTCAACAGGTTTAATTTCAATGTAATTGTTCGTTAATACTTTATCGTACCATGTCATTCCATATTTTGTTCTATTTCGATACAATTGAGCTATGGGATTAGGTGTATTACCTCTAGGGGTATTATTCCAAGCGATAGAATCATTTGCACTGTAAAATTCATGATCTTCAGGCACCAAAGACAGCGTGTCTGGAATCGTGGTATATGGACGAGTGGCACTAATTGTAGGATCAAGTGACATAGCCGCTAAAAGCATGTTATTTTCAGGTCTGTCGCCATTAAATGAAACGCCCTTTCCGCCATCTCGTGTTATGGCTAAGCTAGTACCTACTTTAATATGTTTTGATAAATCAAAATCAAGATTATTTCTTAATGAATATCGTTTAAAAAAGGAAGTAGGGATAACTCCTTTTTCATCGAAGTAGTCTAATGATATGGCATAAGTAGACTTTTCAGATCCACCAGAAACGGAGACATGAGCATTATATATGGCTCCACCAGGAAATAACAAATCTTGCCAATCTGTACTGTTTAGTGAAGATGGGTCAGAAAAATCAGAATCTGGAATATTTCCTCTTAAAGAATCCACATAATTATTGGCAATAGCATATTGGGGACCATTCATCATGTCCATCTTTTTAATTAAATTTTGAAAACCATAGTAGGTGTCAAAAGTTACTTTTGGCTTTCCCTTTTTACCTCTTTTAGTGGTGATTAAAATGACACCTCCAGCAGCTCTTGCTCCGTAAATCGAAGCAGCAGATGCATCTTTCAAAATATCTATTGATTCTATATCTTGGGGTGCTACCGCATTCACAGCAGGGCCATCAAGCGGCAATCCGTCAACTATATATAGTACTGGCGAACCATTTATGGAACCAAGCCCTCTAATCCTCACTTCAGTATTACTTCCTGGAGCACCATTATTGTTGACTACTTCAACACCAGCTGCACGACCTTGCAATGCGTCTGCAGCACCTGCAACTGCCGTTTGCATAATTTGTTCAGATTCTACTTTTACAATGGAGCCAGTAACATCTTCAGATTCCTGTGTTCCATATCCAACCACTACTAATTCTTTTAACAGTTCATTTTTCATTCTTACGTTAAGCGTGGTACTGTTATTAACTAAAAATTCTTGATCTAAATATCCAACCATCCTTACAACCAATACTTGGTCTTTTTCAGCAGAAATACTAAAATTCCCATCTATGTCTGATGTTGTTCCTTTGTCGGTGTCTTTTACTTGTACTGTTGCAAATGGAATTCCAAGTTCTGTTGCGTCATCAAGTATCTTACCTGAAATAGTAGCCGTTTGAGAAGAAATTATAAAGGAAATGAAAGTGAAACTAAGAAAAAATGAAAGCCTCATAATATGTCTTTTTTATTATTGTAAATTTTACACAAAGTACAAATAATAATTAAAAGTTAATGAATGTTAATACTTTCAGCTCGCTTGTTTAAACAAAAAAGAAATTAAAAAAAAGGAAGAAGGAGTAACTTTTAGAAAGCAAATTTAGCGCTAGTGAGCATTTGATCCACGGTAGGCTTCCTGAAGTCTTTCATTTCAGCACTTTTAAAAGTAAGGTTAAAACCATTAATTTTTCGCTTACACAAAAAGTGGTAATAGGCATTTTTAACCATCTCTAATGAATCTAAGGTGGTGTTTTCTACATTTAAAGACTTTGTGTAAACAAGTGAACTGTCTGTTTGTTCAACAATATTGTAGGAGAAAAAATCAAAACTCTTGAGACGATTTAATTCATCTAGGATGGTACTGCTGTCATCTACATTTTCTTCTATGACAAGGTGCCAACGACTTTTACCAGGTAATGTCACCTCCCACTTTGCTTCACCAAGATTATGAGTAATATTGGGTTGAATAAATCTTGGGTAGCCATCTTCGTCATCATAGTATTTTTCTGGAATGTAAATTTGGATATCTAATTCATTTTCATTTAAGTTAACTGCTCTTAGTCCATGCAGAGGATCAGCAACTAATACTTCTGCGACCGAACTCTCTATGCTTTTCTCATCGGGATTTTCAGAACAACTTACGCTTATTAAAATGAATGAAACACAGGCGTAAAAAAGAGTATTTAATTTCATGATGATATTATTAATCAATTTAATTTAAGCTTTATTTTTTAAAAACATATCTTATTGTTGACCTACTTCTTTGTTGTATAAGTATTTCTTGATTTTTTACAATTTCAGGAAGTTCGAAATCTTTATAATGTCTAATGGACAATAAATCTACTTTTTCATTGTATCTCACCATGTATTTTTCATTTAAACTAGATAGTAGTTTTGGGAGTAGTGGTGTTTTAATGTGGCCGCAAATTGAAAAATTGAGTGCGGAATTTTGCATTAAGTGAACTTTTAATCCAACCTCAGCAAACAATCGAAATAATTCGCTAATATGATCTTCAAAAATAAAGGAGTAATCTTTGGTAGAAATAGAAATTAAAAGTTGATTTGGTTTAAATATAAATGAAGGGATATCTCTATCATTCTCTCCATTGTTGCTAATTATGCTTCCTTTGTGTGAATCGTTTAAGAAAGATCGAATACTAAGTGGGATCCCTTTATTTTGTAGTGGTTTAATGGTCTTTGGGTGAATAACAGAAGCGCCTAAATAGGATAATTCTATGGCCTCTTTAAATGAAATGTTAAATAGTTGTTTAGTTTCTTTAAAAAGTTTGGGGTCAGCATTTAATAAACCCGATACGTCTTTCCATATTACAACCTCATTCGCATCCACAGACCAAGCCAAAATAGCAGCGGAATAATCACTACCTTCTCTTCCTAATGTAGTAGTCTGCCCATTTTTATTTGCACCAATAAACCCCTGAGTTATGTAAACTTTATTACGATTTGAAATCGATTTATGGATATTTTTTTTCGATTCATCCCAATTAACTCTTGCTTCTTGGAAATGATTTGATGTTACAATCAATTTACGCGCATCTAACCAGGTGTTGTTCTTGCCGTTTTGATGCAAAAAATGAGAAATTATAGTGGTGGAAAAAAGTTCTCCATAGGACACAATTTGATCATATAAAAAGGCATGATTTTCATGTTTAAAATTTTTGATGATCTCTTTTAGTTCCTTTTTATATGAACGAACTTTTACATTTAATTTTTCATCTTGGGACAGATTTAGATGATGTATAATTTCGGAGTGAAAAAGACTTAGTTTGTCCAGTTCAAGTATGGCATTGTGCTGTTCTTGAGCAATACATTTTTCCCATATGTGTTCCAACCTATTTGTAGTTTTCCCCATAGCCGAGACTACCACAATAAGTTCTGAATTTTCATCCTTTATTAAAGAATATAAATTTCTAACCGCATCAGCATCTTTTACGGACGCTCCACCAAACTTGTAAACTTTCATAGGTATTAAAGTTTAAAGCTAATATATAAATACAGTTAATTAAAATCTAGGTGAATAATTCACCGTGTTGTGAGTCATCAAGCCCTCTTTCTTCTTGATCTTCTCTAACTCTAATAGACATGATCATGTCTACCATTTTGTACAATGCATAACTAACAATGAGAGTAAAAACAACTACAATTAAAACAGCGAGTAAATGAGCATTAAAGACATCAAAAGAACCGTAAATTAAACCTACATCTTTTGCAAATACGGCTGTTAAAATCATTCCTACTATGCCACCAACGCCATGACTTGGAAACACGTCTAACGTATCATCAATATTTGATTTTTTCGTGATGCGAATAGCCATATTACTGATGATTGCTGCCGTAAAACCAATAAATACACTTTGACCTATGGTGACAAACCCAGCAGCAGGTGTAATGGCTACTAAACCTACAATTGCTCCTATGCAGGCACCAACAGCAGACATTTTTCTACCAAAAAATCGATCATAAAAAATCCAAGTAATCATACTAGTAGCCGATGCTAAATTTGTATTGGCAAAGGCAATTACAGCGTCAAAATTTGCACCTAGAGCTGAACCAGCGTTAAATCCAAACCACCCAAACCACAGTAAACCAGTCCCTAGTATTACAAAGGGGATGTTAGCGGGTTTTTCTTCTATTTTTTTTCTTTTTCCTAGATAAATAGCACCCGATAAAGCGGCAAGACCAGCTGACATGTGTACTACAGTTCCTCCGGCAAAATCTAGTACGCCCCATTTTCTAAATAACCCTTCTGGGTGCCAAGTCATGTGGGCTAAGGGTGAATAAATAAATACGGTAAAAAGTAACATATATAAGATGTAGCTTCTAAATCGAATTCGTTCTGCAAAACTTCCCGATATGATAGCTGGAGTGATTATGGCAAACTTGAGCTGAAAAAAAGCAAATAAAAGAAAAGGTATAGTAGAGCCAAAATCTTCATTAGGCGAAAGTGTTACCCCTTCAAAATTGAAATAAGTGAATGGATTTCCTATTATTCCATAAAAACTATCACCAAACGAAAGGCTAAAGCCCAATAAAATCCATATCACACTAATTACTCCTAGTGCTACAAAACTTTGTAACATGGTTGAAATGATATTTTTGATATTTACCATTCCACCATAAAAGAATGCTAAGCCAGGTGTCATGAGTAAGACAAAAGCACATGCAACGATCATCCATGCTGTGTCCCCTTTGTCTATGGGTAAGTCATGGTTTACTTCTACATTGTAATTCACATTTCCAAGCAGAATAATGAATACAACAATGGTAAGTACAATAAAGTTTAATTTGCTACCAATTTTTGTCAACAGCCAATAATTCTACATTTATATCCGCTGGAGTAAACATGATCAATAAAGTTTTCCATGTTATCAGCTCGAATAGGCTCATTACTGCTGGAGAAGTAATCTTCTAATAAACTTTTAAGACTCATATCTTTCTTTACCTTGGGAACAACATAGAATGAGTCTTTGGTTTGTCTCAATTCATTAAGAGATCTTTTTTTTGGCGAGTTCATAATAAAATATTTATATCAATTATAGTGTATTTTTTACACTAAGCAAAATTATACATATAATTTTTATGAATTTTTAAGATTTTATTTCACACAAAATTTTTTAAAACTACCTTAAAGTAAATCCAAAGAATATTTTAAATCTAGGTTTTAGGGATTTAATTTCTGATTATTTTAAAAATATCTTAACTTATTAATAGATATTTGAAATTTATTATGAAAAGTGTTACAGTAGGAGAATTTATTGTAGAAACTCAAAGTACTTTCCCAGGATCATCAGGCGAACTTTCAAAGATTTTAAGTGCTATAAAATTAGCTTCTAAAATTGTGAGTCATCATATAAACAAAGCGGGTTTAGCAAAAGAAATTTTAGGATCGTCAGGAGCAGAAAATGTTCAGGGTGAAGACCAACAAAAACTCGATGTATTCGCAAATGATACTTTTATAAATGCACTTTCTGCAAGAGGAGTTATTTGTGGGGTGGCATCTGAAGAAAATGATTCCTACATTGCATTTGATGATAGCGTAAATAATGATGCAAAATATGTAGTCCTTATTGACCCTTTAGATGGTTCATCAAATATTGATGTAAACGTTTCTGTGGGTACTATATTCAGCGTATTTAGAAGGAAATCAGATAAAGGCTCCCCTGTTCAATTAGAAGACTTTTTACAAAAAGGAGATAACCAGGTTGCATCTGGTTATTTAATTTATGGTTCTTCAACCATGTTAGTTTATACCACCGGAAATGGGGTGAATGGCTTTACCTTTGATCCAGGAATTGGTGTATTCTTTTTATCACATCCCAATATGAAGATTCCTAAAAATGGAGCTATTTATTCTGTTAATGAAGGCAATTTATCTTCTTTTAAACAACCTGTAAAGGATTATATTGCTTACTGTCAATCATCAAACGCTTTAGAAGATAAGAAACCGTACAGTTCAAGATATATTGGGTCTTTAGTTGCAGATTTTCACAGGAACCTAATAAAGGGAGGTATTTACATGTACCCATCCACAGAAAATGCGCCAAAAGGAAAATTGAGATTAACATATGAATGCTCTCCGTTAGCTTTTATAATCGAACAAGCTGGAGGAAGAGCCATTTCAGAAGAGACAAGGATTATGGATATTGTTCCAAAAAGCTTACATGAAAGAGTACCTTTTTTTATAGGCTCTAAACACATGATAGATAAGTTAGAAGAATTAATCAAAAGTGGAACTTGATATATTCAGAAATCATTTTTTAGATGAAGAAAATGCAAATGAGGTTTCTTCACTATTAGTATCAGGGCAATCCTTATCATTAAAAAACATTTCTGGCTCTCTTTATGCTCTTAATGCTTATGCTGTAATTGAAAAAACGGAAGGATTCCATTTGTTTATACTCCCCGACAAAGAAAGTGCGTTATACCACTTTAATGACCTTGAAAACATCATACAAAACCAAAGAGGAACAACTCTTCTTTTTTATCCAGCATCATTTCGAAGGCCTTATCAAATTATGGAGGCAGATGCAACAAGTGTATTGCAAAGAACAGAGGTGATTAATTCACTTGATAAGCAACGTAAAAAAGTAATTGTGATAACCTATCCTGAAGCTATCATTGAAAAAGTTATTGATCGATCAAGTTTGAATAAGCAGTGTATTTCACTTCAAAAAGAGGAACAAATAGATCTTGATTTTTTAAATGAAATGCTTATCGAGCTTCAATTTGAAAAGGTAGATTATGTCTATGAGCCAGGACAATTTGCAGTAAGAGGCGGTATTTTAGATGTGTATTCTTTTGGACATGAATATCCGTTTCGTATAGAATTTTTTGGAGATGAAATCGAGTCAATTAGAGAGTTTGATCCTGAAAATCAACTGTCCATTCATACGCATCAGAAGATCAAAATCATTCCTAATATCAATCATAATCAAATTGCTATTAAACGAATTTCTTTTTTAGATCATTTACCAAAGAAGATGTTTATTTGGGGTGTAGAATTAGAGGTGGCCGAAACTAAAATGAAAAAAGGGTTTGAAACGGCTAATCAGGTGTATGAAAAGATAGAAGACAAGTCTTCCCTTCTATTACCTCTAGAGATGTACTTATCACCATTTGATTTTAATGAGAAAATTAGCCAGTTTGTGACCATACAATCCGGTAATTTATCTAACTCATTACGTTCGATAGATTACGCAAGTCTTCCGCAACCTTCATTCAACAAAAACTTTGAGTTTCTTGTAGAAAAGTTAAAACAATGGAAAGAAAATGATTACAGGATCATTATTTGTGCCGAGCAAGAATCTCAATTAAACAGATTAAAACAGATTTTTAAAGAATTGGATCAACATGGATTATGCTCATTTATTCAGTTGGGGATACATGAAGGATTTATTGATAATAAAAATAAAAAAGTTGTTTTCACTGATCATCAAATTTTTGAGCGTTATCATCGCTTTAGCATAAAGAAAACGATAAAAAAAGCCAAAGAATCATTTACGCTTAAAGAAGTTTATAATTTAAATAAAGGAGATTTTGTGGTTCATATTGATCACGGAATTGGAGAATTTTCTGGTCTTGAAAAAATAGATGTACAAGGTAAAACACAAGAAGCTATTCGATTGTTATACAAAGGAGGAGATATCCTCTATGTTAGCATACACAGCCTACATCGGATTACTAAATATGCAAACAAAGAAGGTACCGCTCCAGTGCTAAATAAATTAGGATCTGGAGCATGGGCTATGGCAAAACAAAAAGCCAAGAAAAAAATCAAAGAAGTTGCCTACGATCTAATTCAATTATATGCCAAGAGAAAGATGCAGCATGGATTTAGCTTCCAACCGGATTCGTATTTACAAAACGAATTAGAAGCGTCTTTCATCTATGAAGACACACCGGACCAACTGAAAGCAACCAATGATGTGAAGGTTGACATGGAAAGTATAAGTCCAATGGACCGGTTAATTTGTGGTGATGTTGGTTTTGGTAAAACTGAAATTGCCATAAGAGCTGCTTTTAAAGCAGTGGCTGATAATAAACAGGTAGCTATTCTTGCACCAACTACGGTTTTGGTTTTTCAACATTTTAAAACATTTAGCGAGAGGTTAAAAGATTTTCCATGTCATATCGATTATCTAAACCGTTTTAAGAGTGCAAAAAAAGCCAAGCAAACGATTCAAGATCTTAAGAACGGTAAAATAGATATAATTATAGGCACACACCGTTTGATTGGAAAAGACATAAATTTTAAAGATTTGGGTCTTCTAATAATTGATGAAGAACAAAAGTTTGGAGTAGGAGTTAAAGATCAGTTAAAAAATCTAAAAGTTAATGTAGATACCCTTACGCTAACAGCCACACCTATCCCTAGAACGCTTCAGTTCAGTTTAATGAGTGCAAGAGATTTATCTATAATAAACACCCCCCCACCCAATCGTTTTCCGGTAGAGACCATGGTTCAAACTTTTTCAGAAGACACCATTAGAGACGCTATAAGTTATGAAATTGATCGTTCAGGACAAGTGTTTTTTATACATAATAGAGTTCAAAATATTGAAGAAATAAGATCTATGATTGAGCGCTTATGTCCTCATGTAAAAGTGGCTGTTGGACACGGACAAATGGAAGGCAAAAAGCTTGAAGCTGTCATACTTGATTTTATGGATGGTTTGTATGATGTATTGGTAGCTACCACCATAGTTGAATCTGGAATAGATATCCCTAATGCGAATACCATCATAATTAACAATGCAAATCATTTTGGCTTAAGCGATCTACACCAGTTAAGAGGACGAGTAGGTAGGTCTAATAAGAAAGCATTTGCTTACCTATTTACTCCTCCACCGCAACACTTGTCTTCAGAAGCGAGAAAAAGATTACATGCTATAGAACAGTTCTCTGAACTAGGCAGCGGCTTTAATATTGCTATGAGAGATTTGGATATAAGAGGGGCAGGAGACTTGTTAGGAGCAAACCAAAGTGGATTTATTAATGATGTTGGATTTGAGACTTACCAAAAAATTCTTGACGAAGCCATATTGGAATTGAAAGAAAACGAGTTTAAAGATATTTTTAAGGAAGAATTAGAACATAAACAGTTTGTTACAGATTGTGCTTTAGAAACTGATTTTTCCCTAGTAATTCCAGACGATTATGTAAATGAAATCCAAGAGCGTTTGTCCTTGTATAAAAAACTGGATACACTAAATAACTTAGATGAGATCAATCAATTTAAAATGGAATTAAAAGATCGGTTTGGAGACATTCCAGAAGAAACTCAAGAGCTAATTAAGACCATTCCATTGAGAGATTATGCTAAAAAAATTGGGTTTGAAAAAGTGATTATTAAAAACAATAAACTGGTAGGCAAGTTCATTTCAAATAACGAGAGCTATTTTAATTCAGCAACGTTTTCGGGTGTCTTGAACTATGTTCAAAAACACAAGAATAACCTTCAGTTAAAAGAGAAAAACAATCAACTGTTATTAACCTTTAATGGTGTTAGTAGTATCGAAAGTGCAGTTGAAATTTTAAAAAGTATAGTGTTAAACTAAACTATTTAATCTCAAAACTATCCATAAACTTGGTGGTAAAATCTCCTTCTAAGAATTTCTTATCTTCTAGTAGTTGCTGATGAAAAGGTATGGTTGTTTTAACTCCTTCAATGATATACTCTTCTAACGCTCTTTTCATTTTTAAAATGGCCTCATCTCTAGTTTGTGCTACGGTAATCAATTTAGACACCATAGAATCGTAATGAGGTGGGATGATATAACTTGCATATGCATGTGTATCCACTCTTACCCCATGACCACCTGGCGCATGGTAATTTGTAATTTTACCTGGAGATGGTATAAATCCCTTGTGAGGATCTTCCGCATTAATTCTACACTGAATAGAGTGCATTTGAGGGAAATAGTCTTTACCAGAAATTCTTTCTCCAGCTGCGATTTTAATCTGTTCTTTGATTAAATCAAAGTTGATCACTTCTTCGGTTATGGTGTGTTCTACCTGAATTCTAGTGTTCATTTCCATGAAATAGAAATTACGATGTTTATCTACTAGGAATTCAACGGTACCAACTCCTTCATATTTGACAGCTTTAGCTGCTTTTTTTGCAGCTTCTCCCATTTTTTTACGAAGGGAATTGGTCATAAATGGCGAAGGTGTTTCTTCCACTAATTTTTGATGTCTACGCTGGATTGAACAATCTCTTTCAGACAGATGACACGCTTTTCCATATTGATCAGCTGCAATCTGAATTTCGATGTGTCTAGGTTCTTCGATGAATTTTTCCATATACATTCCATCGTTACCAAACGCTGCTTTTGCTTCTGTTCTAGCTGATTCCCAACCTTCTTTAAGCTCTTCATCGTTCCAACATAATCTCATTCCTTTACCACCACCTCCTGCGGTTGCCTTTAGCATGATGGGGTACTTAATTTGGTGAGCTATGGTTTTAGCTTGTGCAAAATCTTTTAATAAACCATCTGATCCTGGAATAGTAGGTACTTTTGCTTTTCGCATGGTCTCTTTGGCAGAAGCTTTATCTCCCATGGCGTCAATTTGCTCCGGAAGCGCACCTATGAATTTTATTTTATGTTCACTACATATTCTAGAAAAATTAGCATTTTCTGAAAGAAATCCATAGCCAGGATGAATAGCATCTGCATTTGTAATTTCAGCAGCAGCAATAATGTTTGGAATTTTAAGATATGATTGTGCACTCTGAGGAGGACCTATACAAACGGCTTCATCAGCAAATTTCACATGTAAACTGTCTTTGTCTGCTGTGGAATAAACGGCTACAGTTTTGATTCCCATTTCCTTACAGGTTCTGATTACTCTTAGAGCAATTTCACCTCTGTTAGCAACTAATACTTTTTTAAACATGACAAGCAGGTTTTAAGATGGATCTACCAAGAATAAAGGTTGGTCAAACTCTATTGGAGATTGATCTTCAGCTAAAACTTTAACTATTTTTCCGCTTACTTCAGACTCAATTTCATTAAATAGCTTCATGGCCTCAATAATACATAGTTTGTCTCCTGGTTTTATTACACTGCCTACTTCTACAAATGGATCTTTATCTGGGCCTGGTGAACGATAAAAAGTTCCTATCATTTGTGCTTTAACCGTAATTAGATTGCTATTTTCTTCTTCTTTTTTTGCTGCAGGAGCAGATTCCTGTGCTGGAGCAGCAGCGGGCGCAGCAGGAGCTGGAGCAGCAGCTATTGGCTGTGCAGCAATATTTCCAACAGGGATTTGTTGCTGAACTATAGTTGGCTCTTCTTTAAAATTTGTTTTCTTTTTGGCCATGTAATCTGACTTGATCACGATTTTGAAATCCTTTTTTTCTATTTCAACTTCGTTAACACCTGCTTTGGCAACGAATTTTATTAAGTCTTGAATATCGTTAATGTTCATAATGTAGTGATGTTAGATAAATGTTAAGCTAAATTAATAATTATTCGATTGATGTGAGATATAACCTTTTTTTTGGGGTTTTTAATATGCCCATCTCAAGAAAATGCTACCCCAAGTGAAACCTCCACCAAAGGCTGCAAGTACGATTTGATCTCCTTTTTTAAGTTTGCTCTCCCATTCCCACAAGCAAAGGGGAATAGTTGCTGCGGTCGTATTTCCGTATTTTTCAATATTGATCATCACCTTATCTTTGGTGAGGCCCATTCTGTTTGCAGTGGCATCTATAATTCTTAAATTGGCTTGATGTGGAACTAGCCAGTCTACATCTTCTCCCTTTAGGTTATTTCTTTCCATAATTTCTGCAGACACATCAGCCATACTGGTAACGGCAAATTTAAAAACAGATCTGCCTTCTTGATAAACATACATATCTGGATGGCCTACATTGTCTTTTGTAATGGGATGTGCAGACCCACCTAACTTTTGATTTAGATATTCTTTACCTGAACCATCTGCTTTTAGTACGGAATCGATTATTCCTAAATCTTCTTGATTTGGCTCTAATAAGACACCGCCACATCCATCTCCAAAAATGATACAAGTATTCCTATCCTCATAATTAATGATAGATGACATGATGTCTCCACCAATTACAATTACTTTTTTATATCGTCCAGATTCCACAAATTGTTGGCCGGTAACTAATGCATATAGAAATCCAGAACATGCAGCACTTAAATCATATCCCCACGCGTTTGTTGCACCACTCTTGTGGCAAATGAGATTTGATGTACTAGGAAATCGATGATCAGAAGTAACAGTTCCTACTATTATCATATCAATTTCAAGGGGAGAAATACCCTTTTTTTCACAAATAGTTTTAACCACTTTTGCTCCTAAATCTGATAATGTTTCTCCTTCGTTGACAATTCTTCTTTCTTTGATACCTGTACGAGATACAATCCATTCATCGTTTGTATCTACCATTTTCTCTAGGTCAAAATTGGAGAGAACTTTTTCGGGAACTTCACCATGAACAGCGGTGATTGCAGCGTTAATCTTATTCATTTGAATGCGGTTTTTATTTTTTTGGTGAGGTTAGAGTGAATTAAATCTTTTCCTAATAAAATCATGTTTTTAATGGCTTTATCGTTGCTTATTCCATGACCGATGAGAACGTTTCCACTAACACCAAGAACGGGTGTCCCTCCATAATTTTCATAATTAAATCTTTTAAAGTAATCATCGAGTAAATTACGTTTTGCTAGAATAGCAAAAAAGGATTCTGCTTGCTTTAAAACCACATTGCCAGTAAATCCGTCACAAATAATCACATCAGCTTTTTCATTGAATAGATCTCTACCTTCCACATTGCCAATAAAATTAATATCATCATTGTCTTCTAGCAGTTGATAGGCAGCTTGTGTCAGTAAATTCCCTTTTCCTTTTTCTTCTCCAATATTTAGAAGTCCAACTTTTGGATTTTTTAATCCATACACATTTTCTGCGAATAAGCTACCTAAAATAGCAAATTGAAATAGCACATCTGGTTTACAATCTGCATTCACACCAACGTCTAAAATTAAGCCAACAGATCCATTTTCCTTGGGTAAAACAGAGGTAATACAAGGTCTAATTACTCCTTTTATTGGGCCTACGGAAAACATGCTTCCCACAAGCATCGCTCCAGAGTTTCCTGCACTTGAAAAAACATCAATTTCTCCATTTTTTAAGGCTTCAAAGCCAATACTTATACTGTTGTTTGGTTTTTTTCTTAAGGCCTTGGTAGCGTGTTCAT
>JAYPLD010000004.1:29004-30693 GCA_038129265.1 Crocinitomicaceae bacterium | reverse complement strand
CCAATACTTATACTGTTGTTTGGTTTTTTTCTTAAGGCCTTGGTAGCGTGTTCATTCATGTCTATTTGATCATCAGCATGTATGAATTCAAATAAGGACAGGTCAGCTTTATTTTTTCGAAGTATTTCTTTAGCTACACGGGAGTCGCCAATTAATACAATCTTCTCATCAGTACCAAGTTGTTTAGACGCTAATAAAGCGCCATGTAAGGTGGAATGCGGGGCATGATCACCCCCCATTATATCAAGACCAATTTTCACTGGAAATTAACTGCGGTTTTAAACAGTTGTTTCTTTTTCCATTACTACTTTTCCCTTGTAGTAAAGTTTCCCCTCAGACCAATGAGCTCTGTGGTATAAATGTGTTTCACCAGTAGTTGGGCATGTTGCAAGTTGCTGAGTAGAAGCTTTATAGTGAGTTCTTCTTTTATCTCTTCTAGTTTTTGACTGTTTGCGTTTAGGATGTGCCATAACTATTTATTAATATTTGTTTTTCTTCAGTTTAGTTTTCTTTCAATTTTTTTAGTGCATCCCATCTTGGGTCATGGTCAAACTTATGACTTTGATCAGGGTTTGAATAGGCCTCTATTATCTTTACTTGTTCAGCATTACACTGATTGTCTTTATGAATATTTCGTTTAGGATAGTTTAACATGAAATTCTCATAAATAATAAATGCAACGTTGTATTCATAGCTTTCATAAGGTAAATAAATCACATCGTCTTTTATTACTTCTTCCTCAACGTGGTCAAACTTGATGTAGTTTTGAAAGGATTGGTTAAAATGTAAAATCATTTTATCTAAACAACGATCACAACTTACGTTAGATTCACCAGATAAATTCATTCTAATATCAAGTAAATGAGTTTCTTTTCTAATATCTGATTCGATGGAAATTTCACCATCGAACTGAAATGCAGGATTAAAAAATTCAAAGAACATTTTGTCTATTTCGAAATTAAACGAATTTGATCCAGTTTTTAAACTTGAAAAGGAGATATTAAATTCTTCCAAATTCATTTTTTCAAAATAGTTGGCAAATTTAGGTATAATGTCTTGAAGAAAAAAACTTTAATTAAAATTGATGAAAATTTCTGGATCTAGAGGATATCCATTATGCCACAATTCAAAATGTAAATGCGGCCCAGTTGAGTGTTCTCCACTGTTGCCTACAATAGCAATTGGTTCTCCAGACTCCACAAAATCACCTATTTCTTTTAATATCTCAGAGTTGTGTTTATAGATAGAGATTAGATTTTTTTTGTGTTGTATGTGTACAACATGACCATCTGTAGGTGACCAATTATGGTATATAATAGTACCATTTAAAATAGAAGAAACCGCTTCGTTTTTAGGAGCAATTATGTCTACACCATAATGTCCGCTAGATATATTCATTTTATTAGTTATTTCTCCTTTAATAGGAGGAAATAGCAGCAATTCTGGAAGCACTTCACTTTTTAATGCGCCCCCTGGAATGATATCAATATCGAATTTCTCTCTGTTTTGAACTTTCTCTCTCATTGATTTTTCTGAAGAGGAAATTTCATTGGTATTGGAGTTCGAACTGGCTTGAATTTTTTTCCAGCTGGTATCTTTTTCATCAATAGGAATACTTCCATTTAGAATTTGCATTACATTGTTTATGTATAATTTTTCTTTTTCGGTTTTACTTAAGAGTTCAGTTAA
>JAYPLD010000004.1:0-28904 GCA_038129265.1 Crocinitomicaceae bacterium | reverse complement strand
TACGAAATTTAGATGCTTCTTTGTTTTTTTTAGCCACAATTCGCTTTTAAGACAAATATCAAAAAAATAAACAATTATTTCTCTAAATAGATTTGGGTTTAATCAACTGATTACACAATAAGTTGTAATCTTTGTGGTTAATATTGCATTATTCCAGCATGAAAAAATTATTTTTTCTATTAGTATCCATTTTGTTTTTTTCATGTACTACAGAAAAAAATACCGTTGTTCACCGAACATTCCACAATCTTCACGCAAAATACAATGGATTTTTCAATGCTAATGAAATAATAAAATCAACGTACAATACTTTTGATAGCGAAAGAGTGGAGGATTATTCAGAACTCCTCCCCATATACCCACTTCCAGATAAAGACGAGTCAAAAAATTGGTATTCGCCAATGGATACAGCTGCTGCAAAATGTGAATTGGTGATTTTCAAACATAGAATGCCTCATTCCAAAAAAGGCAGATCGAGAAATATGGAATGGTGTAGTTGGATTGATGATAATTGGATGACCATAGCTCAGACCAAATTTTACAAACAAGAATATGGGAAAGCACTAAAGATTTTTCAATACGTGGAGTCTAAATATGAACTTGAAAACAGCTATTATCAAAGTCTTTACTGGCAGGCAAAAACTTATATCGAGATGCAGGCATTTGAAGATGCAGAAGAAATTTTACTTCAATTAATAACCAAATATGAGGAACAGCAAAAAGAGATTGAAGAGCAACCGTTTTTAGATGAAATTTCTACTCGGCTCAAACCCTATATTTTGACGTCAAAAAAGAAAAGAACGTTTCGCGACAAATGGATAACTAAGACCAATTACGAGGAGAGAATTGAGTTCTTAGAAAATCAAGATTTCAAAGTACCAATCAAGCTGATCAATGAAATTTATCCCACTCTCGCAGATCTTTATTTAAAATCAGGAGATGATCAAAAAGCAATTACCTTTTTAGAGAATGCTTTAATGGGCAAACATAAAAAGGAATTCAAAACCAGACTCATTTTTATTTTAGCTCAGCTTTACGCAGAAGAGGGGAATTTTAAGGCTTCCACATATTATGAATGGGTAGTAAAAAGAAACCCAGATTATGATATGGCTTTTCAAGCCAAAATTAACAGGGCACTATCATTTAGCGGAGGTGATTCAAAAGCAATCAAGGCACAGTTATTAAAGATGTTAAAGGATGATAAGAATATTGAATATTTTGATCAAATCTACTTTGCTTTAGCCGAAATCGCTTTTTCAGATGGCCAAGAAGATTTAGCTATCGAGTATTTGATGACATCAGTTAGAGTTAGTGTTAAGAATAAAAAACAAAAAGCAAAATCATTACAAAAATTAGGGGACTGGAATTACATGAAAGATGAATATTTGTTAGCTTATCAATATTATGACACGATACAACAAGTATGGGATAATGATAGTGTAGCCAAGTCAAAAACAATGAAGAGGTATAAGACACTTGAGCTTATTTATCAAAACTCAAAAACAATTACGGATAATGACAGTATTCTTAATATTTGTGCTTTAAGCCCCGAAGAAAGGTCAAAAAAGTTATTTGATGTGGTTGACATACTGGAGAGAGAAAAGGAATTGGCAGAATCCAAAAAATTGATGGCAAGCAGTAATGGCCTTCAAATGCCATCAAGTAATCTACCGATAACTCAAATAATGTTTTTTTGGGATCAAAATATGCTTGAGCGAGGAAAATCCAACTTTATCTCAAAATGGGGAACTAGAAAATTAGAAGATAATTGGAGGAGAGCCAATAAAAAAACAAGTTTGAGTGATGATGAATTTGAAGATACAGGAGTTGAAGAGTCAAATGGAATTTATGAAGAATTATTAGACGGATTACCTTGTGACGACACTAATAAAATAAATAAATTAAAAGAGGAGACACTAGAATCTATGTTTAGTTTAGGGCTAACACATCATTATGAGACTGAAAATTTAATGAAGGCGATTTATTTCTTTAATATGATTGTGGCAAACCATCAACCCAATGAATCCGCTATTGCATCAATTTATGAACTTTACCTCATCCACGAAGAGCTAAAAAACAATGCTTCTAAAACTGAAATGAAATCTTTATTATTAAAAAAATACCCCAATAGCAAGTATGCCAAATTATTGAATAATGATCTTAATAACGATAAAAGTCAATATCTAAAGGAAAACAGTCGCTACGCTAAGGCATATGGTTTGTATGTAAATGGAAATTATGAATTAGCTTTTGATTCCGCTCAAGCAGCTATGAGAGATACGTTGAACCCCTTGTACTGCTCCTACAGTCTTTTGAGTGCTTACAGTTTAGCAAAAATACCTAACGCTGATGACTCTTCTAATACACGTTTAATAGCGCAGTTAAAGGAAGTTGTCGCTAGGTGTATGGGAACAAGTCAAGGAGACCAAGCTTACGAAATTTTAAAAAATTTGAAAGTGATAAATGCTAGTTCAAAAGATAAATGGAACTTCACCTTTTCACCAGATACCATTCATTATTTTATATTATTTGCTCCAAAAGAAGCATTTGACATAAATAAAGCTAAAATTGCAGTAGCTGACTTTAATTCGGCATCATTTTCATCATATAATCTCAAAACATCTAATAAGTTCTTAAATACTTCTGATCAAATGATAATTGTTAAGTCATTTCCAAATTCGATTGAAGCTATGAATTATTATGATGCTTTTCGAGTAAACAAAGGGAAGATTAAAAATTACAGCAATCAAAGCTTTTGTTTACTTACACCCGAGAATTTAAAATCCCTGTATCTGGAGAAGAAAATGGACAATTATCTTAAATTTTTTAAGGCCTTTTACCTGTAAAATGACCATAAAAATCCTTTTTTATATATTTGCACCTTATTATGGTATTTAAATCAGATAAACATACTATGGCAGGTTATTCAAATGGAAGTCAGTCCCCTGAAAGACTAAACCGAATTGTGGAAGGAACTCACATAGAGGGTGACATAAAATCAGATTCTAATATTAGAATAGACGGTTATGTAAAAGGGATAATAAATGTGAAAGGTAGACTAGTGCTTGGCCCGACTGGAAAAATTGATGGAAACATTTTCTGTAAAAACGCAGATATTGAAGGAAAGCTGAATGGGGTTATAGAAGTAGATGAGTTATTATCATTAAAAAGCACAGCTAAACTGCAAGGAGAAATTTCAACCAATAAGTTATCTATAGAACCAGGTGCTATCTTCTCAGGTAATTGTAAAATGGGTGCAGTTTTAAAGGATATTTCAACTAACGAGGATAAAATTCAAGAACCTGAAAAAGTTCTTCAAGAAAAAACTGCGTAATAATCAGATATAGATACAAATTTTAATTCTAAATTTGTAGCCTCAAATATTTGCAACCATGAAGACTAAATTACTTGTACCCACCGATTTTACGAATGAAGCACATTCTGCCATTCAACATGCAGTAAAATTGGGTGTCATTGTTCAAGCTGAAGTAATCTTATTAAATGTAGTTAAGGATAAGTCAGATATACCTGCTGCTACATCTAAACTTAAGGAAGAAGAGAATTGGGCCAAAAAAGTCAATGATCAAATTGAAGTTCGCTCCATTGTTAGAGTTGGAAATATATTTGATGATATTGGTGATGCAGCTTCTGAATTGGGCGTTTCTTTAATCATTATGGGGACCCATGGAGCAAGTGGATGGCAAAAAATTACGGGAAGTTATGCTTTGAAGGTAATAACGAATTCCTCAGTTCCATTTATTGTAGTTCAAGATCAACTTATGAATGACACAGGATATGATAGTATTGTTGTTCCACTAGATTTAAATAATGAAACTAAACAAAAGCTAGAAATGGTTGCTAGTATTGCTCATTATTTTGATTCAGAAGTTCATTTAATAACACCCAACGAATCAGATGAGTTCTTGTCTAATAAACTAAAAGCAAATAGAATTTGGGCTGCTAAATACCTTAAGGGAAAAAATGTCAAGTTTACCACCCAAATTGTAGATGATGGAGATAACCTGTTAGAGGGAGTTTTTAAATTATCTAAAAAAGTTGAAGCGGATCTGATTGCGATAATGAATCTTCAGAAAAATTCACTAATGGGTGTTTTGGGGAGCTCTTATCAACAAGAAATTATTGCGAATAAAGCAAAAGTTCCTGTATTATGTCTTAATCCTCTGAAATCTACTATTGCTTCAGGTAGCATATTAGTAAGGTAAGATTAGTATTGCTAGGATGCTTTCAGAACAAGAAATTATAAGAAGGGAAAGCCTTCAGAAACTTCGAGAATATGGTATTGATCCTTATCCAGCAAGTGAATTTTGTAGGTCTCACTATTCTTCAGAAATATTAGATAATTACAAAGAAGGAGAAAAAGTAATTATAGCTGGAAGGTTATTAAGGAGAAAAATTCAAGGTAAAGCTAGTTTTGGAGTGATCCAAGATGCCAAAGGAAAAATCCAAGTATATTTCAATAGAGACACAATTTGTCCAGATGATGATAAAAGCAGCTACAATGATGTGTTTAAAAAGTGGCTTGATCTTGGTGATTTTATAGGTATCGAAGGAGAGGTTTTCAAAACACGAGTAGGCGAAATCACTATTGATGTTCATCATTTTCATCTGTTAAGTAAGTCTTTAAAACCGTTGCCATTACCAAAAACCGACAAGGATGGCAATGTGTATGATGCATTTAATGACCCTGAACTGCGATACAGAAGAAGATATGTTGATTTAGTAGTCAACAATCACGTTAAAGAAACATTTATAAAACGTTCAAAAATCATGTCTAGTATGCGTAATTTTTTGAACAATCATGGCTACTTAGAAGTGGAAACACCCATTTTACAGCCTATTCCTGGTGGGGCAGCAGCAAGACCTTTTATTACGCACCACAACACCTTAGATATCCCGCTTTATTTGAGAATTGCTAACGAACTTTACTTAAAGAGACTTATTGTTGGAGGATTCGAAGGGGTGTATGAGTTTGCTAAAGATTTTCGAAATGAAGGCATGGACAGAACCCATAATCCTGAATTCACACAAATGGAAATTTATGTAGCCTACAAAGATTACAAATGGATGATGGATTTTACGGAAAAGATGCTTGAAAGTATATGTTTAGAAGTTTTGGGAACAACAGAAGTAAAAATAGGTGAAAAAACAGTAAGCTTTAAAAGTCCTTTTAAGCGCATTGCCATGCTAGATTCAATTAAGGAACACACTGGTGTAGATATTTCAAAGATGAACGAGTTTGAAATTAGAGAAGTATGTACAAATCTTGGTGTGGAAGTAGATGAATCTATGGGTAAAGGAAAGCTAATTGATGAAATTTTTGGTGAAAAATGTGAGAGCAATTATATCCAACCCACTTTTATCACGGATTATCCTGTAGAAATGTCGCCACTCTGTAAAAAACATAGAGATAACCCCGAACTTACAGAACGATTTGAACTGATGGTAAATGGAAAAGAATTAGCCAATGCATATTCAGAGCTAAATGATCCAATAGACCAAAAAGAACGCTTTGAAGAACAAGTTAAATTAGCTGAAAAAGGTGATGATGAAGCCATGTTTATAGATCTAGATTTTGTAAGAGCTTTAGAATATGGTATGCCACCTACCTCAGGGATGGGTATAGGAATTGACAGATTAGTTATGTTTCTATGTAATCAGCCTTCCATTCAAGAAGTGCTCTTCTTTCCGCAAATGAAGCCAGAAGTCTGGCAAAACGATGATCAGAAAAACAATCTCACTGATAACGAAAAAATCATTTTTGATGCGTTATCAAAAGAAAAAAAGATGGACCTCGCTGAGCTCAAAAACTTATCAGGATTATCAAATAAACAATGGGATAAGTCTATAAAATCATTAGGTAAACAAGGCCTTACTAAAGTGGTTAAAACAGATAATAGCTTAACAGTAGAAATCCTCTAAAAAGACAATAAAATTCCAAGTGTAAGCACTTCTTTAAACTGAACTGCAGCACCCCTCTTTTGAATTTTATTTCCGTTTTCGTCCAAATAAGGGAAGCCTTGGCTATTTAACAAGTGAACTGGACTACCGTCCTTGTTAAACCTAGGTATTTTAGTGTCATGATCATAAATTAGATAAGATGAAAAGGTGATGCTAAATAATTTTTTAAGCTTGTAAGAAATTAACGTTTCCCAGGTAACATCGATATTTTCAGGTTGTTCCACGTAATTGCTAAATAAACTTAGATTAGATCTTAGGTTTAAGTCTCTTACGTTTAAAAATGAAGCTTTTCGATAGTTTAGGTTTAAATAACCACCGGCCTCTACCCTTAATTTCCTACCGGCTTCTACCCCAAAAACACCTTGTGAATATAAAAACTCATCTAGTACAACGGTTGATTTAAGTGTGGCTGGCGACAAAAAACAAGAAAATTCTTGATCTTTTTTATAATCAAAACCCATTGCCAAAAGGGGATATGCTGGAGAGAAAAACTTTGAAAAGTAGTTGTTTTCAGTAACATCATCAGGGGAGTTAAATCCCTCTTCAAATTGAGTTCTGAAATTAAATAAGATGGAATAATCCCATTTATATTTTGTTTTTCTCCCAAATTTTGATGTCAGTTCTATACGATCATCATTCTTTAGCCAAGGAATACTATCTCCAAATCCATTTCGAATAATTCCATAAGATAAGGTGAGTTGGTTCATCCATGAAATTTTACGATGTTTTAGTAATAGATAATTGTTTGTTAATCCTTGGACAGACATGGAGTTCTGTCCACCACCAGCCCAGTTGTAGAGACCAACTCGGTTAAATCCAATATTAAAAATAGAACCTTTAATCCAATAGCTAGAATCCACATTAAAAGTGGTGTCTGGTAGGGTGATTTTTTTTTGCCAATCTTTTAAATCTTGAGTATGAATTTGTAAGATGTTGAATAGAAAAGCAATCAGTATGAATTTATAATACATTGATTTTACTTGATTTTCCATTTTTAACTGTTAAAAATTATTTTGAATTTATATGTTCTTTTCACTTAAATAAGTCAAATTTATAAAGTGTATAAATCATGTGGAATTGGGATATTATTTTTCATCATCATTAACCAGTTGATAAACGCGCAAAGTGCTTATTTCCCTTTGAATGATCTACAGTTTAATGAAGACAATACGTGTCATATTAAATTTCATTCTTCTATCGCTGCTTCTCTAGTTAGTAAAAAAGAGAAAAGAAAAATAAAATCCTTGATTTGTGAACATTTAGACATGGTTAATTATATGGATTCTGTATTTGAGCCATTTGATTTACCTTCCTTCTTTTCCAAAATCCCCATCATTACATCTTATTCTAATCTAAAATCTCCCAGTCATTTAGGCGTTGGGGTATGGAATTTAAATTACATTACCGCTCTGAACAATGGCTTAATCATGAATTATTTTATTGATGAAAGGCTGAATTATAAAAAATCAACAATAGCGGCTGCCAATGAATTGAATCGTCTTTGGAAAATTTATGGTCAAAAGAAAGCCACTCTACTTGCTTTTTTAATATCTCCAAATTTTGTTTTAAATCTGGAAAAAAGACCAGATTTACTAATTCCATATATCCAAGAAATTGATATGCTTTTGAGTTTAGATTCTGCCCGTTTTCATTACGATAAAATATATGATAACAATACAAAAACAGACCAATCCTATTTTAGATTTTCAAAGCCTCTTAGTTTTGATGCTATATATGATTTTAAAAAACTAGACTTCGAACTAATTTTGCAAAATAATCAGGTACTTCTCAGGAATGTATTGCCAGCAGATTATCCTATTTTGCTAAGCAAGGATGTAGGAGACTTTCTAAAGAAAAATGAGTCCAAAATTTCATCGTTACAAGATTCATTGAATGAAAATTCATTTTTTCAAAGTGACCTATTAACAGAAGATAAAATTCATAAAGTGGTTAAAGGAGATGTATTAGGAAAAATTGCCTTAAAATACAATGTATCAGTAAGGAATTTGATGAACTGGAATAACCTAAGTTCTTCATTAATTTATGTGGATCAAAATATTATTGTGGGTAGAAATGAAAATAGTGATAGTTTCGAAACACATACATTTCAAAAAGATAAGTCATTACAGTTTTGGGAAATTGCTAAAAAATATGACTGCTCAGTTAGAGAGATTAATGAATACAACCCATATCAAAAACAAAATTTTAAAATAATATTAAAGAAGAAAAATCCATAAAGCCCCACTACGCACTATTGTATTTCTGTTCATTGTTTGCCGCTTTAATGATGGTCTTTTTCATTTTTCCTGAAAATGGTATTCATATTGGTCAGGTAAACTTTCGTTTTTTTGATAAAACAGCATATGTAGATTCGAATCTAAACACAGAACCCATTGAATTGAAAAATAAAATCAATTTAGATTCCATAATTGCAAGAGAAAAGTTTTTGGCAGACAGTATTAAAAAAGTAGAGGAATTAATTAGAAAAAAGTACGAGGATTCGGTTCTAAACGCAGAAAAGAAAATCCAATTTCCTCAAAACGATATAACCCTATTATTTCCCTTTTTTAAAAAACTGGAAAAAGCAAAAAATAAAAAGGTCCGCGTAATGCACTACGGAGATTCACAGATTGAAGCAGATCGAATTTCAGGCAGATTGAGAGAAAGGTTACAAAAAGACTTTGGAGGGCTAGGGGCCGGTGCATATGCTGTAATTCCTGCAACTCGAAAAATCAGTATAAAAAATGAATATTCTTCCAATTGGATCCGTAGAACTGGATTCGGCCCTTATGTTGATACCATAGTAAAACATAAAAAGTATGGAGCGCTATTTTCATTTTGTGAAATTGAACCAATAAAAAAAGATTCGTCTTTAATTTATGAAGGATGGATTAAAATTGGAAAACCAACTAAATCGTACAAACACTGTCGTAACTATACCCATTTTGACATCTTTTTCACAAATCAGGATACCACTATATTTTCATTTCTATTAGCTGATTCCATTATTCGCGTGGACACCATTGCTCCTTCATCTCAAATTCAAAAAAAGTCGATCAGTTTTAATAGAGCACCATCTTATTTTGAAATTAAAATGAAATCTACGTCTTCACCACTAGTATATGGTATTGCTTTGGAAGGAAATAATGGAGTGGTAGTTGATAATATACCTTTAAGAGGGGCATCAGGAACTGAATTTGCGAGAATTGATAAAACCAGTCTTTCAGAAATGTTAACTCAATTATCACCGGATTTATTCTTGTTAGAATTTGGTGGTAATGCTATACCCCACATGAAAAGCATTGAGCGCAGCGCACGATATGGAAATTACTTCAAAAGCCAAATCAAAAAGTTGAAAAGAATAAATCCAAAGGCTCAAGTTATTGTGATAGGTCCCGCAGATATGGCTAAAAAAGAGTCCACATCTTTTATAAGTTATCCTTATATTAATGAAGTTCGTCAAGCCCTTAAAAAAGCAGCTTTTGAAACAAATTCTTGCTATTGGGATACCTACCTCAATATGGGAGGAGAAGGATCCATTCAAGATTGGGTTAAATTGAAACCACCCCTAGCAGCAAGAGATTACATTCATTTTACAAATAAAGGGGCAAGGGAAGTAGCAGATATGTTCATAGCAGATTTAATGGAATGTTACACTTTTTACAAGGAGAATAAATAAGAATGAAGATTTTTCTAAGTATATATTTTGGCTTGTTGATTTGTTCTTTTTCTCACGCTCAGCATTATCCACACGATCATTCGCAATATAATTTTATAGACGAAAAGGATAATGAACTGGTTATTTTTAATAAAAAAAAGTGGGGTAGCTTTTTAAGCAAAATACGTAATCAATGGCTTTATGGAGGAGAGGAAATTAATATCATCCAATTTGGTGGTTCACACATTCAAGCAGACGTTTGGTCTAATAGATTAAGAGATCACTTTCAGCATATAGTTCCTTATAATGGTGCTTCAAGAGGCTTGTATTTCCCGTTTAAGTTAATAAAATCCAATGCATCACCGTATTTAAAAACAACTCACAGTGGAGAATGGAATGGCTTTAGAAATTCGGTTTCTTATCACGATTCACCATTTGGTCTTTTAGGGGCTAGAGCAGAGTTAATGGACTCTACATCATTAATTACTTTTTATGTAAACAAAGAACATTGCGTGAATTGTTTTTTTGATCAAATTGACTTTTTAGTAGATGATTCTTTACATAATCATTGTATAGATATACTTACCGACTCGACTGTTTCAATAGAGCTGAGGGAGGATAGACAATCATTTGTGTTATCTAACCTCGTTGACTCAGTTATAGTACGGATTGAAAGAGAAAATCATGAAAAAGGGAAATTTTCACTATTTGGACTAAATTTTTCATCACAATTAAAGGGAATTACGTATCATTCAGTTGGAGTAAATGGGGCTAGTGTTCCTAGCTATTTAAGATGCGAATATTTTATGGATCAACTTGATCTAGTCAACCCTGATTTGATCATCTTTTCTATTGGAATCAATGACGCATATGAACCTTCATTCTTACCGGAAACCTATTTTAAAAATTATGACACATTAATCAATCTGATTAAAGATCAATTTCCAGATGCCAATTTTTTATTTACGACTAATAACGATAGTTATTATAAGAAGAAAGTGGTAAATAAACGTGTGATTGAAGCTAAAAAAACAATGTATAAGTTAGCTAAAAAACACGATGGCGTAATTTGGGATTTATTTTCTGTTATGGGGGGGATGAATAGCATCGTTAAATGGGAAGAAAACGGTCTTGCTAAATCTGATAAAATTCATTTCACCACCAAAGGTTATAAATTAACTGGAGATTTGTTTTTTGAAGCCTTCATTAAATCATACAAAGAATTCATAGAAAAAAATGGGAGAATTTGACGTTTCTAAATTTGTAGCAAAGATCTTTTCTCCTTTTATAGATCAGGGGGAACATCCAATGATTTTTACGGAGTATCCGTTTTGGATATTCTTTCTTGTTGTTTTAGCAGGTTACAGCTTATTTCACAAAAGGCTTCGAATTAGAAGTTTATTTCTCTTCTTGGTGAGCATATATTTCTATTACAAAACCAGTGGGTTCTTCTTCTCCATTTTACTCTTTTCTACCATCCTTGATTTTGTAATTGGGCAAAGAATTTATCGAAATTTAGATGGACTAAAATCCACTCTTTGGTTAGCAGTGAGTGTTACATTAAATCTAACCTTATTAGTGTATTTCAAATATGCCTATTTCTTTGCGGATTCTTTCAATGCCATTTTTGATTCTTCTTGGCACCCCATAAATCATTTTGCACTTGCCACCAATAAGCTTACAGGCACTACCTTTCGAGTAGATCAAATATTATTACCAATTGGTATATCATTCTATACTTTTCAAACAATGTCCTATGCCATTGATATTTACAGAAAGAAGTTAAAGCCTGTTTCTCATGTAATTGACTTTGCTTTTTATGTCTCGTTTTTTCCTCAGTTGGTTGCAGGGCCAATCGTGAGGGCATCAGAATTTATACCTCAAATTTACAAGCCATATGCCGTCACAAAAAAAGAATTTGGAATGGCTGTGTTTTGGATTCTAAATGGCCTGCTTAAAAAGTTTCTTTTGGCAGATTACATCGCAGTTAATTTTGTGGATAGAGTTTTTGATAACCCAAGCATGTTCTCAGGTCTAGAAAATTTATTGGCTCTTTATGGCTATTCACTGCAAGTTTATGCTGATTTTTCGGGGTATACGGATATTGCTATTGGAATTGCTATGATTATGGGGTTTTATCTACCAAAAAATTTCAATTCTCCATACAAAGCTGATAATTGTGGTAATTTTTGGAAACGATGGCATATTTCTTTGTCAACTTGGTTAAAAGATTACCTGTATATCCCAATGGGAGGAAACCGAAGAGGATCGTTATTCAGCGTAATTGCACTTTCCTTTATTGTACTATTTGTTTTTTTAATAAGTGGTTCATGGGTATTACTCTTTTTAATATTATCTATAATTTTTCTTGTTCAACTTTTAGGGGAATTTATTCCATCGTTTAAGGGCTGGTATATTACTAATGTCAACATAATGCTTACCATGTTATTGGGAGGCTTATGGCATGGAGCAAGTTGGAATTTTGTTCTCTGGGGAGGTCTAAATGGATTGGGCATAGTTATTTATAAAATTTGGAGAAAATTCAGCCCCTGGGGTAATAAATCTAAATGGTGGAATAGGGCTTGGGGGATACTAATCACCTTTAACTTTGTCTCATTTACGAGAATTTGGTTTAGAAGCGGATCCACCAATTCTTGGGAAGATATGGACGGTGGTCATAACATCCTTTCTGAATGGTTCACTGCAAATGAAATGCTTTATCAATTGATATTTGATTTTAGATGGGCATTAATCTCGGATGTGGTTAGTGCATATTACGAGGTGTTATTGGTCATTTTAATAGGCTTTATAATTCATTTTATTCCTGAAAAAGTAAAAAGTTATTATCGAAATTATTTTGCCAATCTACATGTAGGTTTTCAGATTTTAACATCTTTGCTAGTGGTATTTTTAATTTACCAAATTGCTTCAACAAGCCTACAACCATTTATTTATTTTCAATTTTAGATAATGCCAGCCATTAAGAATGCTTTATTAAGATATAGAATCATAGATAGATCTATTCGAAATGAATATAATCCTTACCCAACAAAAGAACAATTAAGGCAAGCATGTGAGGAAGAAATTTATGGCACTTCAGAAGGTTTACATATTTGCCACTCCACTATTGAAAAAGACATTTTTGCTATGAGAATGGAGCATGACGCCCCCATATCTTACAGCAAAAGAGAAAAAGGATATTACTATACGAATGATGAATTTACGATGGATGATGTTCCACTTACGGAGAAAGACATTTCGGCTATCAAGGCAGCATCTACCATTTTACATCAATTTAAAAGCACAAGTCTATTTAGTCAGTATCAGTTTGCAATTGATAAAATATTAGATAGAGCAGTTACCTCTCAACAAAAATTCAATAACACAGAAAATAACATTCAATTCGAAACATTACCTACTATTTCAGGGAATGAATATTTAGAATCTGTTTTAGAAGCGATCAAGAAAAGAAATGTATTGCAGTTTGAATATTATAATTATATCAAAGATGTAAAAACGGTTAGGCGAGTTCATCCGTATTTGCTAAAAGAATATCGTAACAGATGGTATCTCATAGGAAAAAGTGAGTTAAAAAATAAAGTAATCACATTTGGACTGGATAGAATTTCAAACTTGCAAACGTTGGAAAATCAATTTTCTGTAGATGCTACTTTTAATCCAGATTATTTTTTTCAGCACTCTATAGGTATTACGGTTTTTGATGAGAAACCTCAAGAAATAATACTTAAAACCAACAATATTCTTTCAAAATACCTTACATCACAGCCATTACATCATTCTCAAAAGTTGAGTGAAGTACATAATAATGGAGACCATCTTTTTTCCTACTTTTTACTGGTAACTTATGAACTAAAAATGACCATTTTAGGTTATGGTAGTGACTGTGAAGTGATTGCACCATTATCGTTAAGAGAGCAAATAGCAGAGGAAATTAAAAAGGTAGCCAGTAAATATTAGCTATGAACGAGCTTAAAAAAGCCGAAAGTTTATATTTGAAACAACACGCTCAAAATCCAATACATTGGAAAAGCTGGTCTCAGAAAACATTAGAAAGCGCTCAACAGCAAGATAAATTAATTGTTTTAAGTATAGGCTATGCTGCTTGTCATTGGTGTCATGTCATGGAGAAAGAAACATTTGCTGATTCAATAGTGGCAAACTTGATGAATAGCCAATTTATTTCCATAAAAGTGGATCGTGAAGAACATCCAGATGTGGATCACGTCTACATGGACTTCTTATTAGAGACTAAAGGTAATGGAGGTTGGCCGCTAAATTGCATCCTTTTACCTGACGGAAAGCCCATTTATGCAGGGACTTATTTTAAAAGGGATCAATGGATTCAATTATTAAGCAGGTTTCAGTTCTTATACAATGAAAATCCACAAAAACTAAAAGACATTGCTTTAGATGTAATTGAACAAATAGAATTTCAAAACAAAACGTATTCTACTGAAATTTTCAAAGTTCAAGAGGATTGGTTGGAGTGGGTGAAATTTTTAGATTTAGAACACGGTAATTTAAATTATTCTCAAAAATTCCCGATGCCTACTGTTCCTCATTTTTTGATGTATATCCCAGATGATAGATTTCAGCATCATGTTACATTGTCATTAGACGCTATTGTAAATAGAGGTTTATATGATCATTTAGATGGTGGATTTTTTAGGTATTGTGTAGATAAAGAGTGGCACATTCCACATTTTGAAAAAATGTTGTATGATAATGCGCAATTGATTTCTTTATTATCTAGATATGATTTGCTTCACAGTAATAACCGATATAAATACCCCGTATTCGACACGATTACTTTCTTATACAAGGATTTTTATACTTCCTTATTTGCCTCATCAATTGACGCAGATAATATTGAAGGAGAGGGAAAATATTATACCTTTTCTCAAGAAGAAATTCTGAAGAACTTTTCAAAAGTAGAGCAAGAGTACTTTCAAACTTATTTCATTTCATCAGTCAATAAACCATGGGAGGATAGATGGCATTTGCATGGAGATGTAAATCAAGTATCAAAAGAAAAAAAGAAAATCAAAAAAAAATTAAGTGAGATAAGAGCGACTCATCCAAGTCCAGCAATAGATTTTAAACAAATATGCAGTTGGAATTCACTCATGGTCATTGGATTAATAGATGCCGCTATTGCTTACAAAAATGAAAAATGGGCTAAGGAAGCTGAAATCGTATTACAAAAAATGATAACGGTCTTTTTGGAGGATACAACCATTTATCGAGTTAGGTATAATCATGGGAAGAAGGAAGGTTGTTTAGAAGACTATGCTTGGTTTATTGCAGCTATGATCAAAATGGGATCTATTCACCATGCTGGTTTTTATTTTGAAAAAGCTATTCATCTAATGGAGGCGGTAATTAATGATTTTTTTGATCATGAAAAAAAATTGTTTCGTTACTCCAATGAGCAAAACTTATATAAAGCAAAGTTTGAAGTGGAAGATCAGGTCATACCATCATCAAATTCAATAATGGCTCAGAATTTGTTAACTCTTTTTGAAGTGACTAGGATAGAAAAATACCAGAAGTTAGCCCTACAAATGTTTGATGTGGTTGCAGAAAAAGCTAAAAAATGGTTGCCCAATTACTCAAATTGGATGCATGTTAAACGAAAGTACGATCATTCAAATCCTAAAATAGTCATGTGCAATGTTGATTTTTCAACTATTTGTGATCTAATTCAACACATAAAATCAATAGACTTTACGTATGTTTTAGAGAAAGAAGTGTCAATAACTTTATTTAAGGGAAAATATAATTCAACGAACAGAAATATATTTGTCTGTGGTGACCAATATTGTTTTGAGTCTGTAGAATCCATAAAAGACGCCATAAAACTTTACAATGAAGTTATTTAATATCCTTTCTGTTTTAATCCCTATTCTTGGCTTTGGTCAAATGATGGAAAACGAAAAAGGCACCATATTTAGTGACCATCCTTTTTTTAATGAAAAGTTTATCCGTTCCGTTAAGCTAAAATCGTTGACAGGAACTATTTCAACTAAAAAAGAACTAGGCACCATAAAACAAACAGGAAAAAAACAAGCTTATTTTTTTAATGAAAATGGCTCTTTAGGCGGGTCTTTTCAGGTTAATCCAAAAAATGACACCAGTTTCATTTTCTACGAATACGATAAGAATAAAAATATGATTGTAAAAAGATTCAGTGATTCTTATGGGTTTTATTCCTATACCTACACATATAATGACCAGAACGAAATGGTTAAAAAAGTGTATGCTAGAGAAAAAAATGCCAACAAGTCTAAAATTAATTTTAAGCTGGGTGAACAATACGTAGTTTTTGAAGAAGGATATAAAACTGAGGTTACAGATTCTTCTCAAACGAAGGTAATTTTAAACAGTAATGGCAGACCATACCAAAGACAACAGCACTTTTATAATACTCTCGGTTATCTGATTAAAGTAGAAAATAAATTACTTATTAATAATCAAGTTTCTAAAGAAGTATTTGCGTATAATGAAAAAGGATTATTAAAATCTATACAATATTATGATCATAAAGACACCATCCCAATTAAAGGGTTTTTATACAATTACGATGAATGGGGAAATGTCAGTTTTATTGATGAGTATAGAAAAAACGTGCGTATAAAACACAAAGAAATTTTGTATGATCAATCAAACTTTATTTTAAAAACAGTTCTGTCTCAAGATCTTAAAACTAATTTGATTACCATTACTAAATTTAAACCCGAATTTTATAATTAATTTTGGCTGAATTGAAAAAGGTATGTTCAATATCTCTATTTGTGATTTTGTTTTCTTGTTCCAATGAACACCCAGCAGCAACTGAACTATGTGATTGCTACACGCTTGTTCATAGAGAGTGGGATTCTGAAAAGGGAAATCAAATAATGGATTCTTGTGAACAATTATTACAAACAAACATCAATGACTTAAAAGGGACTCCCGAGTTAGATGTCTTTTTTGGAGCGCTAAACAATTGTAGGTAATCCTATGGATAAGATACTAAACTATATAAATGGAGAATTTATTGAATCTGTGGACAAAGGTTGGATTAACAATGTGGATCCTTCTATTGGGAAAGTATATAGTTTAATCCCTGACTCGAAAGATAAAGATGTTGAACAAGCCGTACAGGCTGCCGAATTGGCTTTTGATAATTGGAGTAATTCATCAATTGATTACCGATCAAAGGTTTTAACTAATATAGCTAAGCTGATTTTAAAAAATATAGATGACTTAGCCAGGGCAGAAAGTATAGACAACGGTAAGCCGCTCAGTTTAGCAAAGAAAATTGACATTCCGAGAGCAGCAAAAAACATAGCTTTTTTTGCTTCGGCCATAAAGCATGATTCTGCTGATTCCCATCAAATGAACAACGTTGCGATCAATTATACTTTAAGAAAACCAATAGGAGTTGTGGGGTGTATTTCGCCATGGAATCTACCCCTTTATCTATTTACTTGGAAGATTGCTCCTGCATTAGCCGCAGGTAATACTGTAATCGCAAAACCCTCAGAAGTTACTCCTATGACCGCCTACTTATTTTCAAAAATATGTAAGGAAGCTGGTCTCCCTGAAGGAGTATTAAATATAGTTCACGGATATGGAGGTAAAGTTGGTGCAGCCATAACAAAACACCCAAAAATTAAAGCTATATCTTTTACAGGTGGTACAGCTACTGGAAAAGAAATTGCTAAAGTTGCAGCGCCTATGTTTAAAAAAATGAGCTTAGAATTGGGGGGTAAGAATCCTAACATTGTATTTGCTGATTGCGATTTTGAAAAGGCGGTTTCTACTTCTGTATTGAGTTCATTTTCTAATCAAGGACAAATATGTTTATGTGGTTCTAGAATTTACATTGAACGTAAGATATATGATAAATTCAAAGAAGCTTTTCTTAAAAAAGTAAAAAAATTAGTGGTTCAGGATCCTCTTTCAGCATCTACACAAATAGGAGCATTAGTTTCCGAAGATCATATGCATAAGGTATTACAACACATTAAAGTAGCCACAGAAGAGGGAGGTATAATATTGCATGGTGGAGAACGTATTTTACTTTCAGGAAGATGCGAGAATGGATTTTTTGTTTCTCCTACTGTAATTGAAGGATTACCTCAAAATTGCAGAACAAATCAAGAAGAAATTTTTGGACCAGTCGTAACGTTATCCCCGTTTGATACGGTAGAAGAAGTATTAGAATATGCTAACGGAACACAGTATGGATTAAGCAGTACGGTTTGGACAAAAGACCTTTCAAAGGCAAATAAAATGGCACAAGAATTAAAAGCTGGAATTGTTTGGATAAATTGCTGGCTGGTTAGAGATTTAAGAACTCCTTTTGGTGGAGTAAAGAATTCAGGAGTAGGAAGAGAAGGTGGTTATTATGCACTTCAATTTTTTACTGAACCAACCAATGTGTGTATTAGTTTAAATTAAAAAAACATGAGTTCAAATAAAATAAATGCAGAAAATGCCCCCAAACCGGTAGGGCTTTATCCCCATGCAAGAAAAGTAGGAAACTTATTGTTTCTTTCGGGTGTTGGCCCAAGAAAGGCAGGGTCGGGACCCAATGATAGTCATGTTCCTGGATTAGAATTGGACCACAATGGTAATTTCAAGTCTTTTGATTTTGAAGCACAATGCCATAGTGTTTTCCAAAACGTAAAGACCATCTTAGAAGAGAGTGGTTCTTCTTGGGAAAACTTAGTGGATATCACTGTTTTTTTAGTGGATATGAAAAGAGATTTTCAAACTTTTAATAAAATTTATGCTGATTATTTTAGTACTAATCAGCCATGTAGAACAACCGTAGCCATTAATTCTTTGCCGACCCCAATTGCCATTGAATTAAAATGCATAGCTACCATTTAAATTATTCAAATTATGCAAAGATTAGTTAGTCAGTTTACAAATCAGTTAACAGAAGCGTTAGAAATTGGTCAAAACGCAAATCTAAAAGCGGCAAAATCTCCCATATCAAATATGGTCATCACTGGACTGGGTGGATCCGGAATTGGTGGAATGATAGCTACACAACTTGTATCAGATCAACTTCAAATACCAGTTTGTATTAACAATGACTATACCTTACCCACGTTTGTAAGTGAAAATACGTTGGTCATTGTGTCTAGTTTTTCTGGAAATACAGAAGAAACATTGGAAGCATTAAGGGTAGCTCAAGATAAAAACGCTGAGATTGCATGCATTACTTCCGGAGGTAAACTAACAGAAATTGCAAAGGAAATGGGGTACAACTTGATCACCTTACCTGAAGCTTTTTCTCCTAGAGCCATGTTAACCTATTCCGTAGTTCAGCAATTATTTATGTTTCATCATTACGATTTGATAAATGATCATTTTATAGAAGAAGTGAAAGAGACAGTAAAGCTATTAGAATCGGAAGAAGTCAGCATTAAAGATTTAGCACACCAGATCGCTTTAATGTTACATACTAGAACTACTATCGCCTATTCTGATTCGTCCATGCAGGGAGTAATCACTCGCTTTAGACAACAAATCAACGAAAATGCAAAATGTTTGGGATGGCAACACGTAATCCCCGAAATGAACCACAATGAACTTGTGGGATGGGCAGGAGGTAAAGAGGAATATGCTGTGGTAATGTTCAGATCAGATTATGAACACCCCCGATCATCAGTTAGATTAAACATTTCTAAAGAGATTATGGAAAAGAAAACATCCTCCATTGTAGAGTGTAATGCTAAGGGGAATAGTTTGATCGCACAATCTTTTTATCACATCCTTCTTGGCGATTGGATTTCTGTTTATTTAGCTGATTTAAATAAAGTTGATTCTGTTGAGGTAAAAGTAATAGATTACCTGAAGGCAGAGTTGGCTAAAATCTGATGAACCGCGCTGTTAATCTTCATGAGTTAGGATCTATAGATTATAAGCAGTGTTGGGACTATCAGACAAGGCTTTTCGAAGCTACTGTTCAACAAAAAATAAAAAACAGGAAAGAACCAGCTTCGTATAAGGATACAGAAAATCACCTTATTTTTTGTGAGCATCCTCACGTGTATACACTAGGAAAAAGCGGATCAGAAGATAATCTGCTTCTTAGTAAAACTGACCTTTCAGAAAAGAAAATAGATTATTACCCTATTAACAGAGGGGGAGACATCACCTACCATGGCCCTGGACAATGGGTGGTGTATCCTATTTTTGATTTGGACCATTTTTTTACGGACATTCATAAGTACTTAAGATATTTAGAAGAGGCAGTCATTAAAACCATTGCAGAGTATGGAATTCTGGGTTATAGAATAGAAGAATTTACAGGCGTTTGGGTGGGAGAAAAGAACCCCAGAAAAATATGTGCTTTAGGGGTAAAATCTAGTCGATGGGTAACCATGCATGGAATTGGATTTAATGTAAATACCGATCTCTCATATTTTAGCCATATAGTACCATGTGGTATTGAGGATAAAGCGGTGACATCTATGCAAAATGAGTTAGGAAAAAAAATAGATATGAGTGAGGTTAAAGAACGCTTAATGTATCATTTGTCTTCCCAGTTTCAATTTAAATTGAATACTTAGGGTGAAGAAAGACATTCATATTCCTGTAGTTTCTAATATAGCCATAGCTATTGTAAAAGAATCCGAAGAATGGTATGCGTATTTAATAAATCAAAATTCCTTCTCGCTGGAAAATGTATTGATCTCTTCTAAGGGCTATGGTACAATTCATGAAAAACCTAAAAAAACTACTTTTTTTAGCCATTATTTGGGAACGGTAATGGGAAAATCGTATCAAAAAATTGAGATGATGAGTAAAGATGTGTTTGGGTTGACTAATGAGTTTTTATTAACGTATTATTTAGACAATGTGATTCATGATAAAAAGTATATATTTTTACCAGAGTCCATCATTATTGAAAATAAAACTAAATTACCATTGATGAATAAGATGGGAGTTATGATTAAATAAAGGGATGTTTAAAAATATAGATTACAGTAAAATATTATTTTTTGACATTGAAACAGTTCCACAAACTTATGATTTTAATGACCTTGATCAGAGGGGAAAAGAATTATGGGATAAGAAAAGTAAATACATTCAAGAAAGAGATAATCTAACAGCTGAAGAAACGTATGAAAAAGCGGGTATTTATGCTGAGTTTAGCAAGGTAGTATGTATCTCAATGGGGTTTGTGCTTCAAAAGGATGGTGAGGAACAAATTAGAATTAAGAGCATATCTTCTACAGAAGAAAAAAAGCTATTACAAGAATTTATAGATCTTTTAGATAGTTATTACGCTAGCCCTGATTACATGTTGTGCGCACATAACGGAAAAGAATTTGATATCCCTTTTCTATGTCGCAGAATTTTGATAAATGGACTAAAACTTCCTTTTTTATTAAATATTGCAGGTAAAAAGCCATGGGAGATAAAGCACATCGATACCATGGAACAATGGAAATTTGGGGATTACAAAAATTACACCTCATTAGATTTACTGACATACGTCTTTGATATTCCTACTCCCAAAGATGATATTGATGGAAGCATGGTGGCTAAGGTATATTATGAGGATCAACATTTAGAACGTATTGTATCTTATTGTGAAAAAGATGTGGTGGCAACCATTCAATTATTTAGGAGATATGAGGGTAAACCACTAATTAGTGAAGATTTTATACAATTAACATAGCTTCGGAATTCTGAAGAACAAATGAACTAACAACCTTCTTTTTTTATAATTTAATGCGCTTATGAAAAAATTAGTTACCATTTTTTTGTTGATGCAGTGCCTTTTTATTTGTGTTCATACACAGGTTTCTCCTATTTGGTGCGGCCAGCAAGTGCTTCAAGATAAACTTCTTAAAAGTAGTGCCTATCAAAAGTTACATTTAAAAGAGCAAACGCATCTAGATTCATTAACTAATTTGTATTCAGGTAGTAAGGGAGTTGTATACACTATTCCAGTGGTATTCCATGTGGTACATAATAATGGAGAAGAAAAAATTGATAGAGACCAAATTTTGGATGCGCTGTTTATTTTAAATCGAGATTTACGACTGTTAGATCCAGATACTTCTACTATAGATTCTGCATTTGTTAATATAGCAGCAGATAATGAAATTGAATTTGTTTTGGCCACCAAAGCCCCAGATGGAACTTGTTTCAGTGGAATTACTTACACAGAATCTCCGTATTCGTTTAACACGGGGAATATAAATGGCGATGACCAGGTTGACGCAGTAATGATGTCCAATGATGTATATCAAGGAAATTGGTCGGGCCATGAATATTTAAATGTATTTGTTTGTGGAGCAGTAGGGGCAGGAATAGCGGGATACACGTATTATCCTTCAGGTTGGTTTGGCACTTCTATGGCCAACGGGATATGGTTAAGACATGACTATTGTGGGAGCATCGGTACCGGGTCATTGTATCGTTCAAGAACGTTTATTCATGAAGTAGGCCATTGGTTAAATCTACCCCACACTTGGGGTAGCTCAAATGAACCTGGAATTGCATCTAATTGCAACATGGATGATGGCGTAAGCGACACACCTAACACCATTGGATCAACATGGTGTAATTATAATGAGACCACATGTGGTTCGAGATCAAATATTGAAAATCACATGGAATACAGTAGTTGTAGAAAAATGTTTACAGCTGGACAAAAAGCAAGAATGCGCACAGCTCTTCTGTCTAATGTTGGGGGAAGGAACAATTTAATAACACCACAAAATCAAGCTGCTACGGGAATTGACGTTGCTCCACCTTTTTGCTCTGCTGATTTTTTTGCCGATCGATACATTACATGCACGGGTGATAGTCTTTATTTTGAAGATTATTCATATCATAATCCAGTTGCTTGGAGCTGGTCATTTGAAGGAGGTGATCCAGACACTTCTAATCTTGAAGAAGTTTATGTCACTTACAGAAGTCCAGGGTTATACGATGTGGAATTGTCTTCAAGTGGAGATAGCCTTTCGTTTCTTACAGAGCAAAAAAACGATCAGATTGTGGTGATGGATTATGATGGGGTTTCTCTCCCCTATTTTGAAGGGTTTGAAAATACGACCATAACTAACCCAGAATGGATTTCTAACATCGGAAACTGGGAACTTACAAACGAAACCTCTTACAATGGAAATTATTGCATAAAAGTGAATAATGGTGGAGTTGGCGGCCTAATCAGTGGGACTAAACATGAGATTGAAAGTAAAACCATCAACGTAAGCGATACGACTAAAGCCTATTTCACATTTCGATATGCTTTTGCTAAAAGAAGCTATGAAAATACGGATCGTTTAAAAGTTTTGGGGTCTAATGATTGTGGTAAGACATGGTCGGTAAGAAAAGTGATTCCCACAAGCTCATTAGAAACAGCCCCAATTCAGTCCAACTTCATACCTACTTTTTCGGAATGGAAAGAAGCTTCAGTTTCTAGTCTAGTTGGAAATATGTGTGTTTCTAATTTTAGATTCAAACTGGAATTTATTTCTGGGGGAGGTAATGACCTCTATATAGATAACATCAATATATCATATAACAACACTACATCTCTGAGTGACATGCAACCCGTGGAAACAACTATCTATCCAAATCCTGCAAAGAACGAATTACGGGTTTTATCTGAAGAAAAAATGGATCAAATTTTAGTTGTTGATTGCGCTGGGAGAACAGTTATGGAACGATCTGAAATTAATGACTTTACGGTCCCTTTAAATATAACAACATTAAAATCAGGGTTTTATCATGTTAAGATATCCCATGAAAACAAGGCTATTCAAACGAAATCGTTTATTAAAAATTAATCTTCGAGAATAAAATCAATTTGTCGCTTAAAAAGATTAGTTTTTTTGACTCTAACTTTTACTTCCTGCCCCATTTTAAATGAATTTTGGCTATGATAACCAGTAACAGTCATGGTGCCAGGGTCAAAAAAATATTGATCATCAGACATACTCTTCAAAGAAATCATTCCTTCACACTTATTTTCTGATAACTCTACATACATCCCCCACTCTGTTAAACCAGATATTGTGCCTTCAAATGTGTCACCAATAAATTTACTTAGAAATTTAACTTGCATGTATTTAATGGAAGCTCTTTCTGCATCAACAGCTTGTTTTTCCATTTTTGAAATATGATTACATATGTGGTTGAGGTGTTTTGAATCTGTACTTATCTTTTGTCCATCTAAAAAATCAATTAGTGATCGATGGACCACTAAATCTGCATATCTTCTTATGGGGGAAGTAAAATGGGTGTAATAGTCAAATGCTAGACCATAATGCCCGACATTATCGGTACTATATACAGCCTTTGACATGGCACGTATAATCATGGGTGAAATTAAATCCAGTTCGCCTCTCTTTTCAGCATCTTTCATGATGTTATTCAGAGAGTATGTAATGGGTTTATTTTTTTTTCGAACAATTTCATATCCCATGCTGGTTAGAAATAATTTCAGGTCATTTAATTTCTCTTCACTTGGGTTGTCATGAATTCGAAATACGTTGATGCCTTTTTTGATGTTTTTCTCCGGTTTAGCTAGTTTTTTAGCCACTTCTCTGTTGGCTAATAACATAAATTCTTCAATGAGCTGATGAGCTTCTTTAGAAATCTTTAGTACCGTTTCAATAGGCTCCCCTTCCTCATCGAGTCTGAAGCGTACTTCATTACTCTTTACATTTAATGCTCCATTTGAAAGGCGTTGTTTTCTACATTGTTGAGCTAGTTTATTTATTTGAGTTATTTCCTTTTTAAATGGACCGTCCCCACCTTCAATAATTTCTTGAGCATCTTCATAAGTAAATCGGTGATCGGAGTGAATGATAGTTTTCCCAAACCAACTGGATAACACCTTACAATTTGGGTCTAATTCAAACACGGCAGAAAACGTAAGTTTATCTTCATGAGGCCTAAGCGAGCAAAGTTCGTTGCTTAAGCGTTCCGGAAGCATGGGAATTACTCTGTCTACTAGGTATACGCTATTTCCTCTAAGTAGAGCCTCTTTATCAAGGAAAGATTCAGGTTTAACATAATGACCTACATCAGCAATATGTACACCAATTTCCATATTACCTGATGCTAAAAAAGCAATACTTATGGCATCATCAAAATCTTTTGCATCATGTGGATCGATGGTAAAAGTAGTTTTAGCTCTGAAATCTTTCCTCTTTTTAGATTCTATGGCGTAATTGGGTTCTTTTATAAGTTCAACTTCATTTAAGACACGCTTTGGGAATCTAGATGGAAACCCAAATTCCGCTAAAATGGAATTCATTTCTACATTTAACTCACCAGGGTTACCTATAATTTCGGTTACTGCTACTTGAGGGCTTTTTACATGTTTAGGCCAAGACAAGAATTTCGTTTTCACTTTTTGGCCTTTTTTTGCTCCATTCAGGTGCTTTTTATCGATGAAGAAGTGGGTTTTAGCTGATTTATCATCTGGAATTAAGAAAAATACATTTTTGTTTCCGTCTACAATACCCGTAAATTCTTTTTTAGTTCTTTCCAATACCTTCAATACTTTCCCCTCACTTTTGCCTTTAAAAGACACTAATTTAATAAGAACTTTATCTCCATTTAATGCCTTATTAAGATTAGAGGGGTGAATGTAAATGTCTTTTTGAATATTAGGGTGAATGAAAAAAGCACCCCCTTTACTAATAAATTGAATGTACCCGGTCAGTTCTTGAGATCCATCTTTAATTTGATATTTTCCCCTATAGATTTCATCTAGTTGTCCATCTTTTTTTAGTTGATCTAATAAAGTGACGATTCTTTTTCGAATATAAGGATCCTTAACCCCAAGGACAGCTGCAATTTGTTTATAGTTGTATGCATTTTCAGCATCATGAGTCAATACTTGGATGATGGACTTTGAAAGTGCTCTATCTTTCATTATGCTTTTTCTTCTAAAGCATTGATTTCTTCAAGGATGTCATTGGCTTCTTTTAGCTTTTGATCGCTTGCTTTTCGGTCGTGATGGGAGAGCTTATAAGCCTCTTCATTTAACTTTTTGTACTTAGCTAAAAGAATATCTTTCTTTGATTTTTTCTTAAATAATCCAAACATTATGAATTCAAATAAACGCAAGAAAAGTCGAAATGTAACATTTCGTTGAAGAATAAATTGTGGACATTACCATAGATAATATTATATACTTCCGGATACCACAATATAATTACCGGAACATCTTTCATGAGGATTGACTCTGCTTCTTCATACAATCTAAATCTATTTTCTTTATCCGAAGTAACGAGTGCTTTCTCTAGGATAGCATCGTATTCTTTATTTCTGTATCTAGTGGTGTTTGGCCATGAGTATGATGTGTCATTCTCTAAATCAACGCCTCCATAAAACACATTAAGGAAATCCATTGGAGAGGGGTATTCACCTAACCATGTAAAATGATTCATTTGGGATTTACCATGTGCTGCTCTATCAATCAGCGTACTCATTTTCTCTTCCTCGATGGTGATGGATATGTTAAGCGTATTGTTTAATTGATTTTGAACTTCTTTAGCGACACTTTCTTGAAGGGGGTGGCCAAATGTTAATTCTAAGACTACTTCTGGGAACCCTTCACCATTCGGGTAACCTGCTTTGGACAAATGTTCTTTAGCAAGTTCAGGATTGTAATCATACCCTTGTATAGTGTCAAAATTATAGTTATTCAGGGTGTTAACAACTGGGACAATTCCTTTGTTCCCTATTCTGCCTTGACCGTTTAATACATTTTCAATTAGTTTCTTTTTATTGATGGCGTGTGCAAATGCTTTTCTTACGTGGATATTATTGAAAGGTGCTCGACTCAAATTAAATTCATAACAATCTGTTGCCATAACAGGTTTTCTATCTACCACAAAAACACCATTATCGAAAGAGGAATGATGAGATTCAAATAAGGATTCTACTTTATTTTCAGAAATGTCAAAAAGAACCATAGCTTCTTTGTTTAAAAACAAATCAGTTCGTTCCTTTTCATTCTCAACCACTCTAATATGAACTCCATCAAGGTATGGAAGTTTATCTCCATTATCACTTGTTCTAAAGTAATTTTCATTTTTTACTAATGATATTTCAGTACTATCTGTATTTACTTTTAAAAAAGTGAAAGGACCATTTCCTACGTGTAAATTATGACCATATGCCTTATAAGCCATTTCGCTAATGACAGAAGCTTTTGATGATGCAAGTAAATAGATAATGGTGGGAGCAGGCTCAGATAATTTAAACACAATAGTAGAGTCGTTAACAACTTCAATACCTGAAATGGAATCACATTTATCATTATAAAATGCTTCTGCTCCAATAAGGTTTTTCATGAGTAAGTTGTAACCGCTATTGTAAAATTCTCCGCACATCAATTCAAAAGAAAAAACAACGTCATTGGCCGTCATAATCGATTCTTCAGGCGATGAAAAACAAGAATCTTCATGAAATCTGACATCGTTTCTCAAGTGAAAGGTGTATTCAGTTTGCTCATCATTTATATCCCATGACTTTGCTATATTGGGTTCTATAGCGAGTGACTTAGGGTTCATCTTTAATAACCCATTGTGAAGTTGTGATGTGATTTTATATCCTATATTTTCTTCAATAGAGTAAGGAAAAATACTACGGTAAAATTCTTTTTCAATAAGTTCAAGTACGCCACCTGGCATAGGATTTGATGTATCAGATAAAACGGGATCTTTATCTATGGCATCTGAATTGTCGTTTAAACAAGAACTGAGCAATAAAAGAAATCCAGTGATGTAAAAGAAACTGATATATGATTTGATAGACATGTTAAATAAACGGTTGAATTAACTACTCGATATGTACAAGAATACATTTAATTTGATAGTTTTCAAAAAATTGTGAATAGAAAAACTTGAATCTAAAAAACAAATACGACTTTACTTTGAAAAGTATAAAATAGCCATTATTATTGTGATAAATATTGAAATTTACATGATCAGAAATTTTAATAAAAAGCTTACTCTTTTTACTATCCTCGTTTTAGTATTAAACCTTGCTATTAATGCTCAAAGCAATGAATCTAGTGTAGTTTTGGAGGGGCATTATCAAGGTAAAAATCTTTACGTACAGAATCCTTTTGCCGGCTCAGGTGTTGGTTTCTGTGTAATTGCAGTATATATTAACGATGATGTGACTACAGATCAGGTAAACTCCAGTGCATTCGAAATAGACTTTTCAAACACCCCCATTCAAAAAGGAGATGCGGTTAATGTAAGAATTCAACACAAAAGCGATTGTTTACCAAAGGTGTTGAATCCTGAAGTACTTAGACCAAAAAGCACATTTGAAAATTTATCCATTAACGTAGATAAAGACCAGATATTACATTGGAAAACTAAGAAAGAACAAGGTAAACTCACTTACATAGTGGAGCAATACAGATGGAATAAGTGGGTTAAAATTGGTGAGGTTGATGGGACTGGTTTAGAAGAAGAGAATGATTATAAGTTCAGTGTATCATCTCATTTACATTCGGGCCAGAATAAATTTAGAGCGAAGCAGGTAGATTACACAGGAAGACCTAGACCCACAAAAAGCACCATGTTCCAAGACGATTCAAGATCACCGGTATCGTTAATCAATCCAAAAATTAAAAAATCTTTAGATTTTTCTGAGAACACATTGTATGAGATTTTCGATACGTATGGCAATCTAGTTAAAAAGGGATACGGCCAAAGTATAAGCGTAGAAAACCTAGAAAAAGGATTATATTACGTGAATTACGACTCCAAAACAGGAGAGGTAGTCAGTAAAAAATAATAACAAGAAATTTTCATGAAAAAAATTGAGCATATAGGCATTGCTGTAGCTAATGCTGATAAAGCCATAAGTACGTTTAATGCTTTGTTCAATGCTAAGCCTTACAAGACAGAAAAGGTGCCATCTGAGGGGGTGAATACCTACTTCTATCAAATGGGAGAGTCAAAAATCGAATTACTGGAAGCAACAAATCCAGAAAGTCCCATTGCCAAGTTTATTGCAAACCGTAAAGAAGGAATACATCACATAGCTTTTCATGTAGAAGATATTCATTCAGAAATGAAGAGATTAGTTGAAGAAGGATTTAAGGTATTGGGAGAAGTTAAAAAAGGAGCAGATAATAAGTTAATTTGTTTTTTGCACCCCAAATCAACTAACGGAGTTCTTGTTGAATTATGTCAGGAAGCCAATCTTGAATAATTCCATTTTGAGGAAATAGCACCGCCTTAAT
>JAYPLD010000003.1:52282-54285 GCA_038129265.1 Crocinitomicaceae bacterium | reverse complement strand
GTGACCCCGGCAGGATTCAAACCTGCAACCGCTGGAGCCGAAATCCAGTGCTCTATTCAGTTGAGCTACGGAGCCATAGCACAAAAGTAGAATTATTTTATCATAATAATTTTGATTTTATTTAGTTTGTAGCCTGTGAGTAAATTAAACACGATATTTCTTTTCTTATGTATTTACATTCAAAGTAATGATTCTTTTTTTGCTCAAAGCCATTTTTCGGTAGAAACATGGAGAGACCATCTACCCTATTCAAATGCTACAGAAATTGCTCAAGTAGATGATCTTATATACGCTTCAACTCCATATTCTTTAGTTGAGTTAAATACAAATACAAATGAAATCACTCGCTTTTCCAAAGTGAATGGACTTAGTGAGACAGGAATTACTCAAATTGTAGGTAGTGATCGATACAACACATTAGTAATTGGTTATAATTCTAGTAATATAGATTTAATTAAGGATGGTGAAATCATAAACATGTCTGCTATACTAAACAGTACGCTCATTGGGGATAAAACAATAAATGAATTGTACGCTCGTGATCAGTTTGTTTTTGTTTGTACAGGGTTTGGGATAGTGGTTATTGACCTCATTAGAGAAGAGGTGAAAGACACCTACATAATAGGTCAAAACAACACTCAATTGAAGGTGAAAGACATTCACGTTTCTACGGATTCTATTTTTGCATTAACAGACTTAGGTATTCTTGCTGCCAATCGGAACTCTAATTTTCTTTCAGATTACAGTAATTGGAATTTAATATCGCAACCCTCCTCAGGAAATATAGAAAGTCTTGAATCTGTAGGAGACAATTTCTTAGCATTTGGAAATCAAAACATCATATTTAGCTACAATGGCCAGTGGCACACCATTATGAATCAACCTACTGAAGAATTAAGAAACGTAAGATATATTGATCAAAAGTTAGTGGTGGCTACATCTTCTTATGTAACGCTTTATGAAATGGATTTAATGTCGTTACAAGATACTTCAGTATTATTTTACGCTTTAAATGGAGTAACGGGTATAACTCCAAACGACTTTCACATTACAACGGACCATTATTGGTTAGCGGATGAAAAAAAAGGTTTTCATCGTTTAACTGACAATTTTAATGCAAGAGAAATTGCAAACACTGGTCCATACACCAACGAAGCGTTTCACTTATCCTGCGAAAAGAATCATTTATTTGTATCAGCAGGTAGAGTAGATGGAACCAATTGGAATAAAACGTTCAATTGGCATGGTATATATGCCTATAATCAAAGTGAATGGGCGATGTATAATCAGATAACGATTCCTGAAATGGAACAAGACATTGACACGGTTTCTGATATTCTCTCAGTTACTCCACATTATAGTTATGAAAATGAATTTTTTGCTTCTTCATATGGAGGTGGGTTACTGCATTTCCAAGATGGACAACTTATAGAGCGTTATTCCTATTACAATTCAACACTTCAGCCAAGGATAGGACAAAATAGTAACGTATTGGTCTCGTCTTCAGCTTTTGATTCCCAAGGAAATTTATGGGTTTCTAACCCTTACACGAATTCACCACTTTCTGTGATGACTCCAGAAGGTGAATGGCAATCGTTCTATTGTGGAAACCAAGCTGCAGACAAGTTATGTACAAGTCTTATAGTGGATAACCAGTATGGTTATGTATGGATGATTGTAAAAGGAATAGGGTTAGTAGTCTACGATTTTAATCAAACTCCTCTTGATGATTCAGATGATGAGTATGCATTTGTTACTACGTCTAATGGAAATGGTTCGCTTCCAAGTTCATATGTAAATACAGTAGCTATTGATTTGGATGGAGTGATATGGATTGGAACAGATAATGGCCCCGTTCAGTTCTACAGCTCTTACCCAATTTTTAATGAATCAAATTATAATGCTCAAAGAGTATTAATTGAAGATAATGGCACCATTCAATATTTGCTTGAAAGTCAGATCATTAATGATATAGAAATTGATGGAGCTAATCGAAAATGGAT
>JAYPLD010000003.1:38598-52182 GCA_038129265.1 Crocinitomicaceae bacterium | reverse complement strand
GTCACAAATGCAAACGGAATTTTAATACATAATTTAGTTTCAGAGGGTGGTCAGGCCATATGGAATGGAAAGAATTTAGAAAATGAATTTGTTCCTTCTGGAGTGTATTATTTTTTTGCTACCTCACAAGACGGATATAGTAAGGCAAAAGGAAAAGTGTTAATCATTAGGTAGTTTTTTACTTGAGCATGTGAATATTTATTGGAGAAGTTAAAAATCCAATAAATAATAACGTATAGTTTTGGTTGCATGTGGTTAGATGTAGTACTTGCTTTACCTCTACTATGGGGAGTTTATAATGGATATCAAAAAGGGCTAATTTCTCAAGTTCTTGGAATAATAAGTTTGGCTATTGGTATTTATATGGGAATCCACCATGGAGATTTAGTCTTTTTTTTATTAGAAGGTAAAGTTTCAGACACCTACATACCCATTATCTCTTTTGCCATCCTATTCACAACTATAGTGGTGCTGGGTATTTTACTTTCTAAAGTCATTGAAAAAATGCTAGCCTTTATTCAACTAAAGCAGTTAAATAAAATTGGAGGAATTGTTTTTGGAATGCTAAAGGTGCTCCTTTTTTTGTTGGCTGGAATATACTTTTTTGAAAAATGGGATACTAAAAATAGTATTATAGAGAGTGAAACAAAAAAAGAATCAGTGATATATCCCTTATTAGTCAAAACCTCATCTATTATTCTACCAGAGCTAAGTAATAATGAAATGCTAAGTATTACAGAATCCCTACAACAAGAAAATGTTTTTAATCTAGAAGATTAATTACATTTGAAATGTGTTTTTTGAAAACGACAACGCTCATCTTCAATTAAAAAATAAACTTGTACAGTTATACCTAACTAACAGAGTTCCACATGCTTTATTATTTAGTGGTAACGAAGGTTCAGGTCATTTTCAGTTGGCCATGTTTTTTGCAAAAGTTCTGTTATGTAAAGAGGTTGATCGTGGCCCATGTGGTCATTGTTCTTCTTGTAAAAAGATAGATAATTTCAATCACCCTGATCTTCATTTTTCATTTCCTATACACCTTTCTAAATCTGAAAAATCGGAGGTTTCAGATGATCAAAGAGCTGGTTTTGTAAGTATGGTTCAAGAATATCATTCCATAGGAAAACAGGTTTGGTATGCTAAAATGGGTAACGAAAATAAACAAGGTGTTATTGGAGTTAAAGAAGGGCATGAGATCATAAAAAAAATGCAGTTAAAATCTTATGAAGGCGGAAAAAAGATATTGATTGTATGGCTCCCAGAGTTAATGAATGTACAAGCCGCCAATAAACTACTTAAGCTTATAGAAGAACCACCTGAAAAAACAAATTTGATTTTTGTTTCCGATCGTTCTGAGCAATTACTACAAACCATTTCTTCCAGATTACAGCAAATCAAAGTTCCTCCTCTTGAAAACAACTTTGTTAGTACGTATTTACAATCTCATTTTAATGTGGAAGAAAATGATGCTAATATGCTTTCAAAAAGTGCTGGAGGCAACTTACATAAGGCTATATACAAACACTTTAACAATGAAAAAAGTCAAGAATTTTTAGCTCAGTTTGTCCAATGGATGAGGTTGTGTTACTCAAGAAATATTTCAGATACTATAGATTGGGTTAATGATTTCTCTAAAAGAGGAAGAGAAACAAATAAAGAGTTTCTCAGATACTCGTTGGAATTATTTAGACAATGCATTACCAATCATTATATGTTGTCCATGGATGGATTAAGTCTTGAAGAAGAACAATTTTTAATGAAGTTCAAGCCTTTTATAAACCATAAAAACATCATTGGATTAAATGAGGTTATTAATGAGGCTTATTATCATGTGGAAAGAAATGCTAATATTAAAATTCTTATGTTAGATGTCTCACTGCAATTATATAAATTGATCAGAAATTCGAAATGAATTCAAAAAGTTGAATTGTTCTACTTGTAAAAATAACGGAATTCCAAAAGGATGTAAGGGAAATGGCTCATGTTTCACCAATGGGTGTAACCAACGATCGGTATATAATTGGCTGTCAGATTTTGATGCGTTCCAACCCGCCCAACAAACAGTAGTAGAACTAAGCTTTAAAAATGGCAGGAAAGATTTTGGTTCAAATAGCAATAAATTACCCTTACAAGTGGGTGATTTAGTGTTAATAAGCACTTCTCATGGCAAGGATATGGGGACGGTAACTCTAACAGGAGAATTAGTCCAATTTCAAATTAGACGAAAAAAGGCAGAAAAGATATTTAATAGGTTTTCAGAAATTATTAGAAAAGCAAATAAAGAAGATATAATAACTTGGAAAGAGGTTAGAGCTAAAGAAGATGATTATATGCTAAAAGCTAGAATAATGGCTTCAGATTTAGGTCTAAAAATGAAGATAAGCGATGCTGAAATACAGGCAGACGGTAAAAAAATAACATTTTATTATACAGCTGATAGCAGAGTTGATTTTCGTAACCTTTTGAAAAAATGGATAGAAGAGTTCAGTATTAAAGTGGAAATGAAACAGGTTGGTCATAGACAAGAATCTGCAAGACTTGGAGGAATTGGTTCATGTGGAAGAGAACTTTGTTGCTCTACATGGATGACTGATTTTAGATCGGTTACTACAAAGGCAGCCAGGTATCAACAACTAGCACTAAATCCTCAAAAGCTAGCAGGTCAGTGTGGTAAGTTAAAGTGTTGTTTAAATTTTGAGTTAGATCAATATGTAGAAGTGATGAATAGTTTTCCTTCTGCCAAAAGAAAGTTGATTTCTAAAGCGGAAAAAGGCATTCATGTAAAAACAGATGTGTTTCGAAAAACGATGTGGTACGTCATTAAAAACCAAGACACCAAGACATCTAATATGGTGAATTTTCATGTGGATGAAGTTAAAGCGTTACATGAAAAAATGGATAAAGGAGAACCGATAAATACATTGAAAAATATGGAGGTGGATTCAGCTTTTAGTGAACATTCAAATTCTATTTTAACCGATGACATTAATCGATTCAATAAGAGGTTCAAAAAGAGAAATAGATCAAAAAAAAGAAAGAAATGAAAAAATTGAGTTTACTAGCCTATACAATGTCTGTGTTGCTAACATGTCTCAGTTGTAAGAATGATAATTTATTATATACTTCTTTTCAAGAAATTAAAGACACTACTTGGTCATTTAAAGACAGTGTGTTTTTTAACTGGGAAATTGAAGACACTACAAAGTCATACTCTATACATTTGAACATACGTCATGCCACTTCATATAAATGGGCTAATATTTTTCTTTTTTCAGATCTAGTTTTCCCAAATGATAAAGCAAGAAGAGATACATTTGAATTTTATTTTTCGGATGATTATGGCCATTGGACTGGTGATAAATCAGGATTATTAGTTAAACATAAATTTCCTCTTTATGAAAGAGTTAGATTCCCCTTGAAAGGAATGTATAAGCTCAATATAAATCAAGCGATGAGAGATACTCAGCTAGTAGATTTAATGAATATAGGAATCGAAGTTTACACAAATCCAACGGTAAAATAATGCCTTACTATAATCACCATATTCAATCTAAATTACCAAAAATTGGCACAACCATTTTTACCACTATGTCAAAATTGGCGAATGATCATGGAGCCATTAATTTATCACAAGGATTTCCAGACTTTGATGTAGATGAACGACTAAAGAATTTAGCTATTAAGTACATTAAAAAAGGACCACATCAATATGCGCCAATGCAAGGCGCATTACCTTTAAGAGAAGCGATAAATGAGAAAGTAAATATGATGTACAATGCTTCTTATGATGTGGAAAAAGAAATTACCATTACGGCTGGAGCAACCCAAGCTATATACACGGCTATTTCTGCTATTATAAAAGAAAATGATGAAGTCATTTTATTTACGCCAGCATATGATTGTTATGAGCCAGCTATTGAAATTTGTGGTGGTAAACCTATATTCTTTCAACTGAAGGCACCAGACTTTGCTATTAACTGGGAGGAGGTTAAAAAATTAATTAACCAAAAAACAAGAATGATTATCATTAATTCTCCTCACAATCCTACGGGTTCAGTGCTTACTAAAAAAGATTTTATAGCATTAGAGGAAATTATTTCAAATACGGATATTATAGTCCTAAGCGATGAGGTATATGAACACCTTGTATTTGACGAACACACTCCTCAGTCTGTAGTCTCGTATCCCAAATTAGCAAGTAGTTCTATTGCTGTTTTTTCATTTGGTAAGACCTTTCATGTAACGGGATGGAAATTAGGTTATGTTTTAGCGCCTGAAAATCTAATGCAGGAATTTAGGAAAGTTCATCAGTTTAATGTTTTTTCCTGTAATCACCCTTTTCAGTTGGCTGTAGCTGAGTACATAAAAGATGAAGAGAACTACATGAAGTTAAGTGCTTTTTATGATAAAAAAAGAAAGCTTTTTTTAGAAATTATAAATGCATCTAGATTTAAAGCCACCCCCTCAAAAGGAACTTATTTTCAATTACTGAATTATGAGGAAATATCTCCTTTGTCAGATATTGAAATGGCCAAGAAGATGACTATAGAAAATAAAATAGCAAGTATCCCCATTTCAGTTTTTTACCATGCCAAAATGGATCAGAAATTTTTGAGATTTTGTTTTGCAAAAAAAGATGAAACCTTAAGAAAAGCGGGTGACATCTTGATTCAGCTTTAATTATTCACATTGATATCTTAAGATTTGATATAAGATAGAAAACACACCCTAATTATTTCTTATATTTTTGAAGTATATGAGAATTATAAGTTTTCTATTTGCCTTTTTTCTTTCGTTTTCTGCTTCCGCACAACACTTGATTGATGTTTATTGTTCCGAAGACAGTTGTAGTCATACGGTGATAGATCCTGAGTTATTAATGGTAGAGCGATGGGATACGTTAGCTCAATCTAAGTTTTGGAAGTTAGTGATGAATATGAGTAGTGATACTTGCATCGTGAATGTAGCTCATAACAGAAAAATCCTTGGATATGTGGAGAAAGAAGCTTGGTTTTGCCAAACGGAGGATGAAAAAACAGCATTTAAAGACTCTGTCATCAACTATAATTGTTTAGATAGTAATACCAGAATTTACATTACTTCTGGGAAGAAAGATTTTTATTTAATAGAAGAAGTGATACCTAGCATATCCATGGCCATTGATATTTTCGATGAAAATCATGTTGATCCTTGGTATGCTCAGTCTATTTTACTTATTGAAAGCCCGGCAAAAATTAGATATTCAAATGCGGGAGCTTATGGCCCTTTTCAATTAATGAAAAAAGTAGCTAGGAAAATGGGCCTTACCGTGAATAGCACGGTAGATGAAAGAAAAAACTTTGATAAGTCAGCTTATGCGGCCAGTGAACTTTTAAAAACAGTTTGCATACCTCAAGCCTACAGGATATTATGTGAGCTAGGTGATTTTGAACCAACTGGGGATGAATTGTGGTTCAAATTTTTTGTACTACATATTTATCATGCTGGCGCATATAACGTACAAAAGTTGGTAACACAAATTGAAGAACCTATTGATGGAATGGAGTTGATTAAATGGATGTGGACTCATGAATACGGAAATTTTAAAAATGCATCTCAAAATTATTCTCAAATTGCCATAGCTGCCATGCTTACTCTTCAGGATATTGTCTTGGAGGATTGTGATTATATTTTTAGGTGTGAAAGCAATAATTATTCTGAGTATTAATGAATACATTGTTTCGACCTATTAGCGTAATTGTAGCTATTTCATTTGCCATTATCACCTTTATTCACTATCACCAAGACTTAGATATAGTTATTCCATTTTATGCTCAAATCACATCCATGGTGAGCCTTGTATTACTTGTGCTTTTTGTGTTCCGATTGGTTTGGCGTTGGAGGAACTATGCGCTATTAAAAAACAATGACGGGTATGTTTTTACGAGAAATGGTTGGAGTAAATTACTGACTAATGAGTTGATGCCTTTTTTTATTTTTTTACCATTAGTTGTGATGTTAAATATGTATGCTAAGAACTCAGTTGCTTTTAGTTGGGTTCTTATATTAATTATGGTAGAAGGATTTGTTTTTTTGATCGTAGCCAAAAACCATTTTAAAATCATGTTAAATGATAAGGCCATCATTTATTTTTCAAACCAACCTGACGTTGTACGTTGGGAACAGGTAAAGCAAATCAAAATGAGTGAAATGGGAATTTTGGTGCTCAAAACCAATGGAAATAAATTATTTATTGAAGACGAATCGTTTGAAAATGCAAAGGAAATTAGAATTCAAATCAAAAAATCAGCTATTAATAGACTCATATTATTAGAAGAGATTGGTCTCTTAGTTTAACGCAGAGTAAATGATAGCTTCTAATTCTCTAATTAGTTTTGATTTTTCAAAGTTCGGGGCATAAACATACCCATCAATATTTATAATTTCTCTGTTATTTTCGGATAGAAAGGCGTAATTGATAAAAGTTCCACCCATTTTATCATTTACCATCTTCCAAGCCCCGGTTGTTTTAAATACGTATTTGTTGTTGATGTACATGGCCGCACTTTCCATTGGTGCAAGATCATCATTTCTACAAATCATATAAGAGTCTTTCGTTTTCCCTTTTAAATATATCTTGCTAATAGAATCTCTTACTTGCTGTTGATAGCTGGTGGTAAATTGATTTTCACTGGTATAAGGTGAATTATAAATCACAATACCTTTTTGAATCTCATGTGTTCCATTCTGATCTTTTTTCATTTCAAGCTGACTAAACCACCAAAAGTGTTTTGATTTTTTATTCAATTTCATTTCTTTCGGTGCTTTTATATTCCATTTGAATTTTTTGGACGTATTCGTATTAATGGTGTTATTTTTAGCGTAACCCATCAAAATGGATTGATAATAAAAGGCATTAATTTCATGAATTAGTTCTGAACTTGAGGTTGAAAAGTAGCGCAATGCTCTTTCTGGATTTTTAAAGGAGAGTTCAGCTACTAGTTGCCCATTAGCCCATAAGTCTCTAATGTAGGTTGGCTTTATAAAGCTGGGTTGGCTTGGGTCAATTTTCACTACGACAATACAGCTTTTATTCTTTAGTTTGTTTACTAAGTTTTCTGGAACTATAAAGTCAATTTCAAAATACTTTTCGTAAGGCAATGGGGTGGCTTTATTTAAGCGTTCAAACTGACTATTTAATTCATTTCCAATGGGGTGGTTCCAATATTTTTTGGGGAGAGAAAATAATATTTGACCAAAATCCTTCTTTGCTTTAGGTTTATAAATGGAAGGGTCATATTCATTCAAATTACAACTGAAATATACCATAGGTATAATCAATAGAAGTATGATTTTTTTTAGTGGTAACTGCATAAGACTATTCCAAAACTTAAGCTATATGGAGATTGAAAAATTGTAGAAATTGAGGATATGCCATTTTCAACATATACTCCTAAATTATGATATGATAGTTGAATTCTACTAGAAATAAAATGATTTTGATGGTGTAGTTTACCAAGGGTACTAATTTTCTTTGTGTTATTATGTTCTTGGAATTTCAATTCATATTTACCGTTTAACAGCAAATGGTATTGAACAGATGCCCCAATTTGAAACGTATTCTTTTTAGAAGGTATAGGTTTAAAATTTAGTTTTAGTGGAACGGTCAGGTAATGAAAACGCATAAAATTTTTTTTAATTTCTTTTGAAGACTTAAAAAAGGTAATGGTATCATCTAACACAATTGCTTCATTTTTTCCTAGATTTAAATGGTGGAAAGTAGTACCAAACCCAACCTGAAAATTGAAGTGTTTTTTTTGACTTTCTATGGTTTTGATGTATTTTTTTATTCCTATTTGAGCGGAATTGTATCGATTAAATGGAACATTAATGCCCTCTAAATGGCCTTTGCCAATCATATTTTCCACATACAATAAGGCACCTAAATCAACTTCATTTTTCAGTGAAGGTTGTTTTTTTTGATCCAATGAAAAATCATCTGCCTCTTCAAAATTCCAATCATTATTATATTTATTTTTTGAGCTAAAGAGTTTTTTATACCATGGATTATTTAATGTATCTAAATTTTGGCCTTTGAAATTTGAGCAAACACCAGTGATCAATAGAATAATAACACAAATCAAGCACTTTTGGAAAAAGTACAATATGTATTTCTTAGATGTATGGCAATACGTGCTCATCATACTGATATTTTTAATAGCACTTCTTTTTGGTTTGTAAAATCATCTAAGACCTAGACTCGTTTCACCAATTAGAAATCCTCCTGCAAAAATTTCAATTTTGTAATTTCCAGGTTCAATGGGATTATCAATTTCATAGTAAATACACAAATCGGTATTTTCATTTTGATAATTAATAGTTCTTTTCGAACTCATTTTTAATTTCTTTTGGTCTTTGTCTTTTATTGATAGAGGGGTGGGGGCTTCCAATAGGACACCATCCTCAGTACTGATTCTTAGAAAAATTTCTTTGTTTCCAGCTTCAGCTAATTTATTTTCGATTACTGAAAAGCAGGTTTTAATCATATTGGTTTTAGATGCTCTTGTCGTTTCACTTTGTGTGCCTGAATTTCGAATCCTAATACCACTAGAAAGTACATTGTTAATTTGCAGTACAGCTCCAATAGCTACTTGTTTTTGAAGTGCTTCATTTTGCTTCTTTATTTTTTTATTTTGACTGCTTACTGAATTTAATTTTTTGGTTTTATCAGTAAGGTCATTTGATAAATTAATGTTTAGGGTATTTAAGGAATCAATGGTATGTATATAACCTTTCATTATTCCTCTTAGCGTTTCGGCTTCTTTTTTTAGTTTGTAGATTTGTCTCCAGTCTTTTTTTGACTTTTTATCGAGTTTTTCTACTTTTTCCATTAGTGCATTGATTTTAAATCTCTGACTATTTATGCTATCTATAGCTACACTGTTATTTTCTTCTAGGCTGTCATAGGAAAATAGTAACATTTTTAGGTTTTCTTTAAGATTTGTTTGATCAGCATCAGAAACAATATCTTGATTGATAATGATTTGATTCATCTCTTCATTCTCTTTTACTAAAGAAAATAATTCTTGTTTGAACTGGTGGTTTTTCTTTGTTAATTCACTTATTTTGAAAGCTAAGAAGCCAACAGAAAGAATTAATAAAATATTAAGCAGTAAGGGTAGTTTTGATTTCTTTTTTTCTTCCATATAATAACATGCAATTTTAAAAATCTTAAGTTTCTTTTGTAATCATTTTTAAAAAATTAATTCATAGATGAATGTTTAAAGACTTTGTTAATTTAATTTACCCCTTACAATGTGCGGGCTGTAGTTCTCCACTTGTTCAAAGTGAAAAAGCCATTTGTTCAGGATGTTGGATGGAGCTTAAAAATTTCGATCAACATGATCAAAGTAAATTCTTATATCATAGCTCCATACAATATCATTATTTTAGTTATCGGTTCATTAAAAACGATGTGATCCAACAAATATTACATCAAATTAAATACAACGGAAATAAGACAGCGGCTTTTGTATTAGGTGTACAATTGGGTAATCTAATAAAGAAAGAACATAAAGCTGATGAAGATTGCATTTTAGTTCCTGTCCCGGTAAGCGTAAAAAAGAGAAGAAAAAGAGGGTATAATCAGGCTGAGATCATTGCAGAGGGTATATCTAGTGTAACAAATTACACCATTAACAATCAACTTTTGATTCGAAAAAATTCATTAAAAACCCAAACTATGAGTACTGTTTTTGAGAGGTGGGAAAACATAGAAAATGAATACCAGCTTAATTCTCAATTAAAACAACAATCAAATATTATCATTGTGGATGATGTAGTAACGACAGGCGCAACATTATACCATTGCATACAAGCATTAAAAGGCCAGTATGAAAATTTGTATGCAGCAGCAGTTGCTGCTGTGTAAGACCAGTTTATTTAGGAAATTCTGTGGGACTTTCAGCCGGAGCACCAATCTCAATGTTGGTTATTTGTCCTTCTTGAAATTGACCATTAAATTTGGCACCTTCCTTCGCCCAATAGTATTCACCTCTACCATTCATCTTATCTTTTGCCCAGCTTCCATCATACGTATTTCCATTTTTCCAGGTATATTTACCTTGGCCATTTTTTAGGCCCTCTGAAAATCTACCGACATAGTTATCTCCATTTTCGAAATAAAATGTCCCATTACCATCTGGTTTACCAGCCTTCCACATCCCTTCATAGAAATCACCATTTTCCCATTCATAGGTGCCATGCCCTCTGAAACAGTTTCCTTTAACACATTGAGCAGATACGACTGAAGCAAATCCCCAACATAAGACGATAGATAAAATGCTCTTCATTAATATTGTATAATTCTTCATTTGATATTTTATTTTAAAATTCTTGTTCGATTTATGGAAGTTGTCCAATAAATATGCCAAAAATCAAATACGAACAAATCGCGGTTAAGTTACTAATTTTGAACATAATTCTTTAAGTTGTGCAGAAAAGTAATGATCAAATCTAGATACGTTAACCGTTTCGGATAGTTTTTTATCGAATAATATGTGTTCAATGAGTTGTTTTCCAAGGAGGGGAGCCATAAGAATTGATTTTGACCCCATTCCGTTAAATATAAATGCATTTTTCAAGATGGGGTGATTACCTATCAGCGGTTTCCGATCAATGGTAGTTGGTCTAAATCCATATTTTTGATTTATGATTTTAAAATCGTTTTGGGGTAAAAACTTTTTAACTTTAGAAAGAAGTTCTACTCTAGCTTCATCCGTTATTTTTTCTGATAGGTCTCTGTGATTATAAGTGGCTCCTAATATAAATTTACTTTTAATAGTTGGGATGGAAAAGACCCCTTTACTTAAAATGAATTCGGGTAGCAATTGAGATTGAATTTCTAAAATTTCCCCCTTATTTGGAATGATAGGTAGGTAGCTGAAAGGGTTAGATGAGTCTATAAAAGGACCTTGACAAAAAACAATATGTTTAAACAGGTCATTTCCTCTTTTATAAAAGTCACCATCCTTTTGTAAGTTTTTAATAGAAAATGATTCCTCTCTGATTTTATTTTGACGTTCAAAGTATAGTTTTACGTTCTTAAGAAATGCACTTGCATCTAATTTTGCAGATTTTTTCAATCTTCCATTTCCAAATGGGTTATTGATTTCTTTAAACTTCTCTTCTCTTTCGCTTAACACATTTACAAATGGTTTAGAAGATACTTTGCTTAACCAGTTATTTTGTTCTTCATAGGATTGAAATAGCCTAATTAATGGAAATTCACAATACGTTTTATCACTTAAAATCTCATTGCATTTTGTGTAAAATTGATGACTGTAGTCATACAGAGTTTCCCCTTTCCAATTTAATACACATCTTTTAAATGACATAGGGTGCATTAGCCCTGCAGCTACTTTAGAACTGGTAATTTTTTCATTTTTATCTACAATAAGAAATCGTTGATTGTACTGCTCTAACTGTAAACCTATAATGGAACCTGCAATTCCCTGACCAACAATTAGGAAATCATATTTCATTTACAGTTTAATTTCTTTGAAACATATAGTGATTCCAAAAAAGACCAATGCACACCCAACAATGATACCCAAGTAGCACAAATTTCTAGGATTTAAATAGTTTTTAAGCTTACTTGAAAAATATATTTTCAATAAGTCAATACTAAATAAGGTTATGATCGTAATTCCAAAATAATACAACAAGCCTGCTCCCTGAATTTGTAATTCTTTTGTGGCATAAGTACATGCTGCAATCCAAAATACCAATACACCAGGATTAATGGCATTTAACCCAAATCCTTTGGCAATGAGTTGAAAAGGGTAGATAATGATGTGCTCACTGGTTGTATTGATTTCTTTAATTTCTTTTGAGTTAGGAATTACTTTTAGAGATAAGTAATTTTTAGCAATAGAATACCCACCAATAAGTAAAAAGATACCACCTGCGATATATTTTATGTAGCTAACGGAGTAAAGCCAATAATTGATTTTTTCAGCGATAAATAAAGAAGCAATAAGATAAAGAGCGTCACTTAATAAAATGCCAATATCTAAAAAAACAGCTGCTTTGAACCCTTTCTTTATACTAGTTTCAATTAAAATAAAAAAGGCAGGACCAAAAAGTAAACTAAGAAATATTCCAAATAATATGCCGTTTAAAATGAGATCCATCATATAAAAATAGGCAAAAAAAAACCACTTCATTGAAGTGGCTTTTCAATCGTTGATTAAAATGATTATGCTTTCTTTAAGAAAGGTAAACCAGTTCTTTCATTTTCAATAACTTTTTTTCCTGAAGGTAAGTCACATGAGTTAGATCCTTCTTCTCTTGAGAAATAATAAATTGTTTGATTTCTTCCTCCTCTTAAAGTTACATCTTTAGAATGTAAATAGTAAGTACTTCCTTTACTATTGGTATGTGAATATGCCATTTTTTATAAATTTTTTGATTAATAACAAGGTGAATATATTAAAATAAACCAATTATACCCTGAAAACAGGTCAGATAATCTGGTTTTTTTATTAACAATATTAACAGGATAACTACTCGAGAAGATTTGGTGTATTCAGTTCACCATCCATTTTTTTTAGTTCCATACGTACTGAGCCAACCCATATTTTAGCTTTCACCAACAACGGTATTTTGTTGTAATCATCTGAAATCCAAACAGTTAAATCCTCTTCTTCTTTAAAAACTCTTCCTTTTTGTACAATTGGGCAAAATTTCAAAGCGTTGAATTGACCCGCCTCTATTGTTATGGGTTCTTTCCCAAGGTACTTCACTTTAAGATTATAAATTTCTCCGTCCACAATACTATTAAATGACAAAACAGTGTCTATTTTGAGGTTTTTTAGGTTTAATGTTCTAGCATAGAAATAACAAGAAACCATATCTTGAACGTTATCAGGAACAGATATATTTTTTTCTCCTGTGTTCACTATTTTCTCTTTATGATTGAATGTGTAGAATTGATCAAATTTAGTATTTCCCTCCCTCACATTTCTTATGAAAAATTTGGGCTTCATACTTGACGAATCAATGATGCTTTCATAATGGTCTCTGACTTTAAAAAACCAATCAAAGGCAAAATTGGTATACCCTTTTGCAACAACTCTAAAGCATGCTGGCTGTGATGTAATAGATTTTACTTCTAAATCTGCATTTCCCGCTTCAATAATACCATACGCAATTTTATAACTTAACTTTTCACCAATTGTAAATGGTTTTATATTTTCATTATTTAAATCTGTGCTATGAGATGAATGGCCAGCATATTTACTAAACGAACACAGCATGATAACAAAGCCAAAAAGTAAATGTTTCCTATTCATGGCCTATTTAAGACAAAAAAGATGCCACTTTTTTTTCTATGGCTTTTTTATCTTACTTATTTCCTGTAATGGGAGCTCATCAAAAACTAAAATCGAAGTTAGCCCTAATCAAATAAAAAATCTAAACCGGGTTGAAAAAGATGGGGAGGTTATTATTTATCATAAAAATGGACAACCTCAAAGTGTGGGTAATTTTGTTAAAGGGATTGCCCATGGACCTATTATTGTATATGATAGTAATGGT
>JAYPLD010000003.1:25079-38498 GCA_038129265.1 Crocinitomicaceae bacterium | reverse complement strand
TAATTTTGTTAAAGGGATTGCCCATGGACCTATTATTGTATATGATAGTAATGGTCATGAATTGTATAGAGGGATGTTTAAAGATGGTAAACCTTCTGGAGAGTGGGTTTTTACAAATCCAAAAAACAATGAAAAAACAATTAAATCTTATTAAGAATAGTCTTTACCATTTTTGATATGATTATTTTCTATGTCATTACTATTCTATTCCTTTTCATTTTATAGTTTTGATAAAATTTTAAAAATGAAAGCACATATCATATCATTAGTTAATTCAGTTGTTTTAATATCTATGAGCGTTTGGGGTTATTTATCATCTGAAACACCCTCTGTTACAGCTTTGATACCATTATTTTTTGGTGTAGGTATTTTGCTATGTTACGTTGGGGTGAAAAAAGAAAATAAGGCAATTGCCCATATTTCAGTATTATTAACTCTAATTGTATTAGTCGCATTATTTATGCCATTAAAAGGCGCCTTCGGAAGAGAAGACTCAATGGCAATTTTTAGAATAGTTGTAATGATTTTATCATCTGCTCTTTCTATGGTTGCGTTTGTGAGAAGCTTTATAGCGGCAAGAAAGAAAAGAATAGATTAAGTATTTTGCCATCCATTGAAAAGGCCATTATAGTTGGTTTAGTTAATCAAAAACAAGATTCATTACAAACACAAGAATTTTTAGATGAGCTAGCCTTTCTTGCCTTAACATCAGGGGCAAAAGTGTTATCGCGTTTTACACAAAGACTCAACCAACCACTACCCAATACTTTTATAGGAAAAGGTAAGTTGAGCGAGATCAAAGATTTTGTTAAAGAACATCATATTGATTTGGTGATTTTTGACGATGATTTAACAGCTACTCAACTTCGCAACATCGAAAGAATACTATCCTGCAAGATTTTAGACAGAAGTAATTTAATACTAGACATTTTTGCTAGTAGAGCTCGTACTGCACATGCAAAAACTCAAGTAGAGTTAGCTCAATATCAATATTTGCTTCCCAGATTAACAAGAATGTGGACCCACTTAGAGCGACAAAAAGGAGGGATTGGGATGAGAGGGCCTGGTGAAACTCAAATTGAAACAGATAGAAGAATAATTAATAAAAAGATAGGTCAACTAAAATTAAAGTTAGATAAGATTGACAAACAAAAATTTATTCAAAGAAAAAATAGAGGAAATTCAATTAGAGTTGCATTAGTAGGATATACCAATGTTGGGAAATCAACCATCATGAATTTATTAAGCAAATCGGATGTTTTTGCTGAAAATAAATTGTTTGCCACCTTGGATACTACGGTAAGAAAAGTGGTGATCAATCAAGTTCCATTTTTATTATCGGATACAGTAGGCTTTATTAGAAAATTACCCCATCAACTAGTGGAGTCTTTTAAATCCACATTGGATGAAGTGAGAGAGGCAGATGTGCTTATTCATGTTGTAGATGCATCTCATCCATCTTATCAAGATCAGGTTGACTCTGTGAATGAGACGTTAAATGAATTACTAGATCAGCCAAAACCTATTTTGATGTGTTTTAATAAAATGGATAATTTAAATGTAGAAGCATTACAAGCCCTGATCAATGAAAACAGAAAAAGTGAACATGAATTTGTATTTATTTCAGCGATAAAAAAGCTACAAATTGATCAGTTTAAGCTAAAGCTATTTCAAATCGTTGAAAAACTTCATTTTACCAGGTTTCCTTTTAATACAACGGTGATAAACTAATTTTAAGATCAAGTTTTTATATTTTTGTTATAGATTATAAGATTCAATGGGTAAAAAATTAGTTATAGGTTCTTCAGGTCAAATAGGGACAGAGCTGATTCATGCTTTAACTAAAATATACGGCAAAAACCAAGTTGTGGCTACCGATATTTATCCTAAGCACAAAGGCAACCATGACGGTGTTTTATTTCTTAAAATGGATGTGCTAGATGCTTCTCATTTGGTTCGTGTTGTAAAAGAGCATAACATATCAGAAGTATATCTTTTAGCTGCTTTACTTTCTGCTGTTTCAGAAAGTAAAATAAAATCGGCATGGGATCTAAATATGAATGGTCTATTTAATGTGCTTGAACTAGCTAGGCAAGGACAAATTAAAAAAGTGTTTTGGCCAAGTTCTATAGCTGTTTTTGGTCCTACCACACCAAAGGAAGATTCACCTCAACATGCTATACTAGAACCTACGACTGTGTATGGTATTAGCAAATCCGCAGGTGAAAGATGGTGTGATTATTATCACCAAAAATTTAATATTGATGTAAGAAGTATCAGGTACCCAGGAATTATTAGTTATAAAAGTTTACCTGGTGGTGGTACAACTGATTATGCCGTTGATATTTTTCATGAAGCAATCAAGCATCAACGTTATACCTGTTTTATTGAAAAAGATGTGTATTTACCCATGATGTATATGGATGATGCCATTAGAGCAACCATTGAGCTAATGCAGGTTGATAAGTCTGCTCTTTCCACATTTAAAAGCTACAATATTTCTGCAATAAGTTTTTCACCCGAAGAAATAGCAAAAGAGATTAGGACCCAGATTTCTAATTTTGAAATTAATTATAGTCCTGACTTTAGAAACGATATTGCCAAGTCTTGGCCATCGTCTATAAACGATCAAGAGGCCAGAAAAGATTGGGGATGGAAAGAGGAGTTTGACCTAACAAGAATGACTCTTGAAATGATTGAAGGGATTAGAAGTAACAAAAGCCTAGTTTCATCAAGTTTATGATCCGTTTATTATTATCGCTTACCCTTTCCATCTTTCTATTGAGTGATTTGCATACTCAAGTATCGGATACTATTAATCAAACTGTAAATGGATCTAGACATGGTTATTGGGTAATTACGGGTGAAATGATAAAAGACAAAAATTACGTTCCTGTAGCTAAAGTAGAAGAAGGGAGATTCAATTATGGAAGAAGAATAGGTGAATGGAATAAATATTACCCTTCAGGTAAAATAAAAAGTAAAATTAGGTATATCAACGGTACTCCGAAGGGTGATTTTATAACCTATTTTGAAAATGGTCAAATTGAAGAAAAAGGAAGTTGGAGTGCGAAAGTATATAACGGTAAATTTATAAGGTATTACGAAAACGGTGAAATAGCACAGCAAAAGTCATTTAATGATAAGGGGAAAACAGAAGGGGAAGTAATTTATTATTATCCCAATGGAAAGGCTGAATTGATCTTTGAAACGGCAAATGGCCTTGGAAGAGGTAAAGCGATAAGATACTGGCCAAATGGAGACATAAAGGAGAAAATTACGTTTAATGAAAAGGGAGAATCCACTACTTCTGGAACTATATCTAGAGTTAATCCAGCGGTTAAAAATGCAAGAGCCATTATTGAAAAAAAGGAATCTGTTATTGCACAGGGGGAACTTAATATAGGACCCTTGCCATCCGCAAAGGGAAAGTTTTTAAATGACGGGTACCACAAAACCTATAATGAAAATAAAGATATATTGATGGATGGAGAGTTTTTGGATGGGAAGCTATGGACGGGAAAGCATTACATCTATGATGAAAACGGATTGATTGAAAGAATAGATGTGTACAAAGAGGGGAAATTCGAGGGTAATGGTGTCTTGTAAAGTTATTTTATAACTTCATACATTTTAAGGTACTCTATTTTGATTTCATGTAATTTATCATGGTTTTTTCGGTAGGCGTACATTCCTTTTACTTTAGTTAAAAGTATCCAATACCTGAAACTAAATAGTGCGGTAAAAGGAAGAGTAAGTAAAAATAGTGTGCCATATTTCCATCCAAAAGTTATAGAGAAGATTATCGTTGCGATAACCCAATATATAAAAAACAGCACAGGACCCATTGCCATTTTTAAAGAGCCATGAAAATGCTTGTCTTTCACATTCTTATTCACAAACCAGACTGGAATTTTATAGGGCAAATAATTTAATAGTAGCCCAATTAAATGAAAAGGAAAAAAACATAAAAGCACAAAAGTATATGTAATTAATTGTAATGTTGAATCGGGACTCTTGTGTAATAAGTATGGTCTAATTTGATGTTTTTTCATCTCATGTTTTAGCTTTTTAGTTAATTCCATGAAATGGGTATATAAGGATTCATTTTCGGTTTGTAATTTTTCTAGTTTTTCCAACCTTTTTTTTCTTTTTTCAAATTTCAATTTTACTGAACTCTCACCTAAAGACAATGGCACTCGATGAAGTAAATAATATAATTGATCATAGTGATCATCATCTTTTATGTTGATCATTAAATCACTTAATTCAGCATAAACATGATCAGATAGTTTATTAACTGTTTCGGAAGGATTTGACTTGTAATTTTCAAAATAATCGCTTACATCAATAGGCTTGGCGGCATTAAGATATAAGCTGCCATTCATTCTGAAATGATCTTCATAGTCAATGCCCAATGGTACAATTTTTAAATTTATATCATAATTATATTTTTCGGCTGCACCTAAAGCAATTCTCGCAACCCCTTTTTTTAAAGGTCTTAAACATTTTTTGTAGTGGTGATTCCCTTCAGGGAAAATAATGATGTTCCCATTTTGATTTAGTATATCATAGCACTTGTTAAATGTTTTTTGATTCATTTTTATGGTATCCACTCCGTCACGTTGTCTATATATAGGCAGCATGTAAAGCATGGATAGCAGTTTAGCCACTAGTGGCTTTTTAAATATATCTGCACGAGTTAAAAAGTAGGTGGGTTCTTTTGTTTTACCAGCTATAACAATTGGATCTAAGAAGGCGTTTTGATGATTGACAGCATATAAGATTCCTGTATTAGCAGGAATTGATTTTTTACCATCGTATTGGTGATTTTTAAAATACGATCTTATTCCAGTTATCACAATGGCATAACCTATTTTATATAATAGATACCAGGGTTTAAACCAATAGCCAATCCAAAACTCTTTCATCACCTTAGTTGACCGTTAGTTTCTTTTAAAATGGAATGTTGTATTTGTTGCATTACTTTATCAACTTCTTTGTCTGTTAGGGTTCTTTTGGGGTGTAGAAATTGAAAACGAAGCCCATATGCTTTTTTGTCTACAAATTGTTTTTTGTCTCTGTAGATGTCAAAAAGGCTGATGTTTTGTAACAAATTTGTTTTCACATTTTTGGTTGCATTAACGATATCAGATAAAGTAATCTGTTCGTCAATCAGAATGGATAAATCTCGATATACCTTTTGAAATTTATTAATGGGGATATACTTTACTGGGTTTTTTTGACATATTTGGTACATGTTATCCCAGTAAAGCTCCGCCATATAACAAGGTTCCTTAATGTCTAACTGATTTGTTAAATGAGGATTAACTAACCCACATTTTGCTATCATTTTATTTCCTATTTGATATAAAACACCTCCACTAAAAAGTTCATTATTTTCAAAAATGGACGCTTCTAATGTGATCCCCAATAATGAAAATATACTTTCAACATATCCTTTTAGTTGATGAAATGAAGTTTCTTTTTTCCCATCATACCAATGTTCCTCATGTTGAAGTCCCTTTAATGCAATAATCAGCTGATTTTCCTCTTGAAATTTATTTTGATTTAATTGGTATGTTTTCCCCCATTCAAATAGCTGCACATTAACTTCTCCATGATCTTGATTGTACTTTATAACATCTAGTACATTTAAAGCCAACGTTTGTCTAAGCACCTCTGTGTCTGAGCTTAACGGATTAAGCAATTTTACATACGCTTCTTCTTTTAAGCCTGTATATTTTAATTTATTGCTTTGATGTGTGGCAGTTAATGAATTATTAAGCAACTCGTTAAAACCTCTAGCAGATAGATAATCACTTACTTTTTTTTGAGTTGAAATACTATTTTTCAGTGGAGTGAATGAAGGGGAGCTTTTTATTTTTGGTGGAATTATTACATTATTATATCCATAGATCCTTAGTACTTCTTCTGCGATATCAGCTTCTCTATTTACATCCACTCTGTAATCCGGTATTTTTAAGCGATAAGAGGAGTTTTTAATGGGCGTGTTTGATATCTCAAGTAATGTTAGAATAGAATTAATTTCTTCATCTGTGATGGATATTCCACAGAGTTTTCTTATAGCATTATAATCTGCATCACAATGATGATGGTTTTGGGCTTTGGGATTGTTATTGATATCTATAATCGGTGACCCTACACTTCCCCCAGCTAATTCTATAATTAATTCTACCGCCTTTTGTAACGCAGGTATGACCATATCTGGGTCTACCCCCCTCTCATATCTAAAAGATGCATCTGTATTCAGACCGTGCCTTTTGGCTGTTTTACGAATATGTACAGGGTCAAACAAGGCGCTTTCTAAAAAAATGTGTTTTGTTTTATTGCTAACACCTGATTTTAATCCCCCAAACACTCCAGCAATACACATTTCTTTTTCATCATCACATATCATTAAATCATCCTTATCCAACTTTCGCTCTGTACCGTCTAATGTAGTGAATGCAGTATCAGCTTTAGGACATCTAACTTTTATGTGATGATTTGAAATTTCATCTAAATCAAAAGCATGTAGTGGTTGGCCGAGTTCATGAAGTATATAATTAGTGGCATCTACAATATTATTAATGCTTTTTACCCCTATCGAAGTTAATTTATTCTTTAACCAATTTGGACTAGATTTAACTTGAACATTCTTCAAGATTATGCCGGTATAACGCATACATTTTTTTGGTTCAAGTACAGAGACTTTAAAAGTAGTTTTTTGATCCTGATTAAAATCTACAGTGCTTGAAAGCGGTTTTAGTTTTTGATCTACTTCAATTTTTGAATTATATTTCAAAGCAGCCATAAGATCTCTTGCCACTCCGTAGTGGGACATGGCATCAGCTCGATTAGGTGTTAATCCAATATCAAAAATGGTGTCTTCTTTTACATCAAAAACGATTTTGGCTTGGTCACCAGCTTTATAATCTCCCGACAAGACCATAATTCCATCGTGATTTTCTCCGATTCCAATTTCGTCTTCTGCACAGATCATCCCATTAGATTCTACTCCTCTAATTTTTGCTTTTTTAATTTTTAATGGATCATGATTTATAGGAAAAATGGTTGTTCCTGGCAAAGCGACTAACACTTTTTGATTTACATCCACATTGGGAGCCCCACATATAATTTGACTTAGTTTTTCTTGTCCAATATCTACATGAGTAATTTTTAATTTGTCTGCATTTGGGTGTTTATCACATTTTTTAATTTCTCCTACAACTATACCATTTAACCCCCCTTTGATGTTTTCATATTGCTCAGACTTTTCTACTTCAAGACCGATGTCAGTTAATATTTCGCTTGTTTCTTCAGCCGATAAATCGAAATCTAAAATTTCTTTGATCCAGTTAAGAGAAATTTTCATTAAAAAATCTTTTAGAAAGCGTAAAAATAATGGCTTTTCTTGGATAACAAACATGTAAATGGATTTTCCTCTTTCTCATTCTCGCACTAATCAACATAAAAAAGATTGATACAATTAAAATTTTTTTATTTTTGGCCCACCTTAAGCTGGTGCCTTAGCTCAGTTGGTAGAGCAACGGACTGAAAATCCGTGTGTCCCTGGTTCGATTCCTGGAGGCACCACTTTAAAAGCCCTCAATTTTGAGGGCTTTTTTTTTGTCAAATTAAATTCCTATTAACTTTGCTAAGTCTTGAAAAAGGGAATAAAAAGTAATAGAACATTAATCATATTTTACATTCTGATTTCTTATGTAATACTTCAGTTTTTGTGGTGGGGGTTTCATATTATAGACTTATCAGAACAAATTGATACGGATAAAAATGAGATTAACAGCACAATAAGAATGATCATTGGAGAAGCCGCTGTTTTTATTTTGATTATTTTGATAGGAGCTTATTATGTTATTCGGTCCTACTATAATGAATTAGCTCTTTTTAAAAAGGAGAAAAATTTTGCCCTTTCTGTTACTCATGAATTAAAAACACCAATAGCTACCTCTAAATTATTTGCTCAAACCTTATTGAAGAGAAGCAATTTAGGTGAAACACAAAGAAAAGAAAGTCTTGAAAAAATCATTGAGGAGCAAAATAGATTAAATGCTTTAGTGGAAAAAATTTTGTTAGCTAGCTCTATTGATGATATGAAAAGCCAGATCCAAAAAAAACCAGTTTTTATCAAGAAAACAATAGATAGCATCTTAACACAAATTAGAGAAACACATCATGTCATTAACAATATTGAACAAGATCTAACCATTCTTGGAGATGAATTTTATCTCATTTCATTATTTCAAAACTTGATTGATAACGCCCTAAAATATGCTGAAAAAAATACCACGATAATCATTTCAAGCATTCGACAACAAAGCGGAATTTTAATACAAGTAGCCGATGAAGGAATAGGCATTAAAAACGAATTCAAAGAATTGATTTTTGAACGTTTTTTTCGAATTGGAGACGAAGAAACAAGAGATACTAAAGGAACTGGTTTGGGGTTGTTTTTAGTAAAAGAAATAGTGAAACTTCATGATGGTGAGATTACATGCCGAGATAATTCACCAAAAGGAACCGTTTTTGAGATAAAATTTAATAGTTGATAATGGGAAAAAAGACTGCATTAATCATATTAGATGGTTGGGGCATTGGAAACCAAGATAGCTCTGATGGCGTCTATAAAGCAAATACCCCTTTTTTTGATCAGATCTATAAAAATAACCATAGCGCAACCTTAGAAACTTTTGGTGAGAAAGTAGGTTTACCAAAGGGGCAGATGGGAAACTCAGAGGTTGGTCATTTGAATATTGGAGCAGGTAGAATTGTGTATCAGGATTTATTAAAAATAGATCGAGCTATAGAAGATAAATCATTTCATAATCATGCTACCATTTTAGAAGCAGTTCAATATGCTAAAGTAAATCAAAGCACCATTCATTTAATGGGGTTGGTATCTGCTGGTGGTGTCCATTCATCTCTTAATCATTTACTGTCATTATGTGATGTGTTGAAAGAATTTCCTCAAATTCCTATTAAAATTCATGGATTTAGCGATGGGAGAGACTGTGATCCTCACTCTGGCAAACTTTATTTCAAACAACTAATTGATCACATAAAAGACACAAACATTAATTTGGTTTCATTGATAGGGCGTTACTATGCAATGGATCGTGATCAGAGATGGGAAAGAATAAAAAAGGCTTACAATTTACTGATACATGCTGAGGGAAAAACATATGATAACTATGAATCTGCATTTCAAGATCAATATAGTTCAGGTACTACAGATGAATTTATCCCACCCATTTCATTTAGTCAACATGGGAAGATAAAAGATAACGATGTATTGATTTGTTTTAATTTTCGTACGGATCGATGTAGACAAATTTCTACTGTTTTAACTCAAAAAGATTTTGTGGATTTTGAAATGAGGAAGTTGAACATAAAGTACCTCACCATGACCAATTATGATAAAACATTTGAAGGGGTAGATGTAATTTATGACAAGGAAAATATACCAAACACATTAGGTGAGGTGATAAGTAATAACGGGAAAACTCAGCTTAGAATTGCTGAAACCGAAAAATACCCTCATGTTACTTATTTTTTGAGTGGAGGGAGAGAGCTTGAGTTTGAAGGGGAAAATAGAATTGTAGCTAGCTCACCTAAGGTAGCTACCTATGATTTAAAGCCTGAAATGAGTGCTCTCGAAGTGACGTCCCGATGTATTTCATTTACGAAAGAAAACACCCCCGATTTTATTTGTTTAAACTTCGCAAATCCAGACATGGTTGGTCATACGGGTGTGCCAGCTGCCATCATAAAAGCCTGTGAAACGGTGGATCAGTGCTTACAAAAACTAACTACATTTTTAGTGGATCAGAATTATGCAGTTTTAGTTATAGCAGATCATGGTAACGCGGATAAGATGTTTAATGAGGATGGATCAGCTCATACAGCACATACGTTAAATCTGGTTCCAGTGGTTTTGGTAGGAGCAGATTCAAAAATTACTAATGGGAAATTAGCAGACGTTGCACCAACTATTTTAGATTTGATGGGTATAGAGAAGCCAACAGAAATGACAGGGGTTTCTATTATTCATTCCTAATTAAATGAACATATCCATTTATGAAGGTGGAACTGTAATTATATTTTTTTGATTCGGGATCAACTATGTAAAAATAAACACCTTCTTTTAATTTATCCCCGCTTTTATAATGTGTACCAGTCCAGTCATTTTGGTAATCTTCATTCTCATAAACTAGGTTACCCCAACGATTATATATCAGTACAGATGGATTGGGATAGTCATCAAGATTTATTGGGGAAAAGAAATCATTTATCCCATCATTATTTGGTGTGAATACATTTATATTTTCTACAGGACATTGATTCCAAACTAACGTGCTGTCCCTTATTTCTTGATTACAACCATCAGAAATTTGAAGAGTGAAATATTGTGTAGAGTCTGGACTAACGATGATAGAATCTTGGGTTGCACCATTAGACCAAGTCAACGATTTTGGTTCTATTCCACCTCCCCATTCACTTTGTATCATGGCCGATTCGAAAAGTTGACTGCATATGTTCAAACTATCAGGAAGAGACAAGTATAATTGGGGGTAATCACTAATGTAAATATTGGCAGTTGCCGTATCAAAATTCCCCGAACACCGTTCATAAATCACATTTAAAATAACGGTTTCTGTAGACTCTGATATGGTATCTAAATTAGGGTAAATAAAAAGAGTATCAGAAAATTGCCCTGCTGGTATAACGAGGCTATCACTAATTGCTGGATAGTCTAAAGAAGGTGTGGCAGTACCGCCTACGTCAAAATAAACAGTAAAGTCATTACTCGCATCTGGTCTATCAAATGTAAAGTAAGCGGCATTACAACCTTCATATAGAAGGGTGTCACTATTTGCAATTCCACTTGAAACACTAACACTCCCATTTGAGCTAAAACTACCAGCTTCTAAAAACACCCAAGAATCCAAATTAGCATCTGAACCATCAGCTAATGCCAGTCTGATGTGATAAATCTCTCCACACTGCACTACGGCAGTTGCAGTAAATGAAGTGGTAAATCCATTACAAGATATGGTTTGCGGAAAAGTAGTTTGATTATCAATGTAATACTGGCTATTTAGCAAATTGTTGACAGAGCTTATCGTGATGGGGAGAGGAGGAGTTGAATTTGGAACGTTTGCTATGTTAATGGAACCGTTAGGGAAACCAGAAGGGGAAGAATACGGACCAGATATTCCTGGTCCAGAAATGAAAAAACCAAACACATCATTATACTCAGAGTTAATCCAAGTTAAGTATTCATCAGATCCAAAAACATAGTTGAAAGACACCGTATCTGAATTAGGAATAAAATCAAACTCAAGTGTAGCCACATCAAAAATACCGGTTACGTTAAAAGGCTGATTAATTAGAGGGGGTACGCTATTAGCTACGTTTAGTAAATCAGGATCACTATTTGTGCTAAAAGGAATATTTCCCGAGCCAAACCCGCTAGGGTCTAAATCAATAATATCTCCAGTTGAAAGCACAATTCCACTATCTATGCCTAAGTTCGAGTTGATAGCATTAAAAAAACCAACTTGGATAGGATCACCTTGATAAGTAACGTTGTTTGCAGAAACACCACCTCCCAATAAGACGTTATTAATAAGGTGATTAGAGTTGTTGTACGGATTAGCGTTTGAAATTGTAATTTGGGCATGGTTGTTGGTTAATAACAACATGGAGAAAAACAGAAACACAACATGAGTATTCATAATTTAAAGATATCAAATAATTAAGACTTCTTTTTTTAGATGAAAAAAGATAATTCCTAATTTCACCACTCATTTAAGACTATCATTTAAAAATGAAAAAAGCCATTAAATATTTCATCAGATTTATCCTAGCTACACTGATTCTTATATTTGCTCTTCTACTAATCGTTCCTTATTTTTTTAAAGATGAAATAGAGAGTATGGTTAAGGATCAGGCTTCAAATTATTTAGATGCTGATTTGGAATTTGGTCATATTTCTATTTCAGCTATTTCATCATTCCCTGAGTTACAAGTTGGGATTGCAGAGTTAAAATTGGTAGGTAAAAATGCATTTGAAGGAGTAGAACTGATACATGTTAAACAGCTTGATCTTGAAGTGGATTTGTGGAAAGTTTTATTTAACCAGGAGTATGAAGTAAAATATATTTCCCTGTCTAGTCCTTTTATACAGCTCATTACATTGGATAACGGTAAGTCCAATTATGATATTTACAAAACAGATACACTAGACCAAGAAGTAAAGAAAACGGAGAAAGACGAATCTCCATTCAAATTTAAATTGGATAAATATGAATTAAAGAATGCCAAGCTTTTATACAAAGATGATTTATATCAGCTATCTGTACATATTGATTCTTTAGATCACAATGGGGAATTTGTAATGCATGCAGATACGTTTGATTTAAATACGACAACCAAGGCAAGTACATTTAATTTTGAATATGAAGGAGTTAAATTAATAGATGATGTAGACCTTAAATTTCTTTTTAATGGAGCTATTGCCTTTGAAAATGAAGATATAATTTTTCAAATCAGAGAAAATAAGACCAGTTTAAATGAGTTAGATCTTTCATTTAAAGGTGGAATTAACATGAAGCAAGATAGCTATGAATTAGATGTTAGATTAGCCACTATTGACCAGTCATTTAGACATTTTTTAAGTCTAATTCCTATTGCCTATCAGAAAGACTTTAACAATATGGAAATAGATGGAGAATTTAATTTTGAAAGTATCTTTAGTGGCATTTACTCTGAAAATGAAATTCCTTCTTTTGATATTTCTCTAGAAGTTAATAATGGTTCTGCAAAATATCCAGATTTAAATGATCCTATTGAAAATATTAAATTATCATTTAATACTGCCTTTCCTGGAGGATCAAACTATGATGATTTACAAGTAAGTTTAGAATCCATGAATTTCTCCTTCTTAAATTCTAAATTTGATATGTCATTTTTTGGAAATCAACTTATTAGCGACCCATTTATATCAGCCGATTTGTCTTCAAATCTAAATCTTGCTGAATTATCAAAAGTTTACCCTCTTGATTCTACCATTATAAATGGGAATTGTAGAACTGATATACACATAAAAGGGAATTATTCATCGATTGAGAAAGAACAATATGATCTATTTGAAGCGGGTGGTATATTTGATCTTACAGACTTTGAATTTACCTCAAAAGATCTAGATAATTCGGTGAGCATAAAGAATTTGTTTTTTGAAGTACTACCACAAAAAATAAACTTAGATAAGTTATCATTAAAAACCGGTCAATCTGATATTCAGCTTAATGGTGAAATCTCAAATTATTGGCCATTTGTTTTAAGAAATGAAAAGTTAAATGGCACATTTACATTGAATAGTTCTTACCTAAA
>JAYPLD010000003.1:13915-24979 GCA_038129265.1 Crocinitomicaceae bacterium | reverse complement strand
TAAATTTAGATGAATTTATTCCTGCTTATGATAGTGCAAGTACGGATTCAACTTCACTGGATTCAATGAGATTAGAAGCCTATAATGAGGTGATTTCTGTTCCCGAAAACATCTATTTCAGATTTGAATCCAACATCAATTCACTTATGTATGATAGTATGCCCATTAGAAAATTTAACGGCATTATGAAGATAGAAGATGGAAAGATAAACTTGGATCAGTTTAACATGCAATTATTTAAAGGGCAAATCTCCTTAAACGGGACTTACTACAGTGTTAGCAATAAAAGAGCGAAATTAAATATGGAGTTAGATATTAAGGATATTTCGTTCAATGAATCTTACACTTATTTTGAGAGCATAAAAAAATATACTCCCTTGGTAAAATATTTTGATGGTAATTTTTCTACTTTTTTAGAAGCGGATGTATTACTTAATGAATTTTATTATCCTGTTTACACAGAAATATCAAGTAAAGGAAAATTAGTCTCTGATGAGGTTCAAATTTTAAGTAATTCACCCTTTGAAAAGTTAAAATCATATGCTCCTAATCTTTTTGGAGAAAATAAAAAAATGAAAGATTTAAACGTATCATATTCCTTTTCCGATGGGAAATTTATATTAGAAGAAACACCCGTTAAATTAAATAACCATATTCTTTCTGTAAGCGGATTTACTTCTTTGGATCAAGAGATAAGATATAAAATAGAAACAGAGATGCCAATTAATGAATTAAAGAACTCCACTAGTTCATTTAGTAGTTTATTAAAAGAAACTAATGTCGGCACTAATAAGGGTAACATACCGCTGACAATTCTAGTAAATGGAGATTTGAAAAACCCTTCCTATTCAACTAGTATAGGGGAATTAAAAACAGATTTAGTAGAAAAGGGAAAAGACATCATTACAGAAAAAGTAGATAATGTAAAAAAAGAAGCATTAGAGGAGGCTCAAAAAAAAGCGGATGATATTATTAGATTAGCCAAATTGAAAGCTCAGCAAATTAGAGATGAAGGTGAAAGTAAAGCTAAACTTATTGAAGATGAGGCTATCCGAAATAAAGCAAAGGCGGACCAAAAAACTAGGGAAGAAGTATCAAAATTAAGAAATGAAGGTTATAAAGCAGCTGACAAGCTGGTTGACGAAGCTAAAACTCCTTTAGCCAAAATAGCTGCTGAGAAAACTGCCAAAAAAATGAAATCCCAAACGGACAAAAAAGCAGATGCTTTAGAGCTGAAGTTAAATGCGGAGTCTAAAAAAATTCAAAATGCAGCTTTTCAGCAGGCAAAAAACCTAAGAGAAGAAGCAAATTCAAATGCAGATAACATAGAAAACAAGGCAGAAGAGGAAGCCAATAAAATTTTAGAAGCAGCAAAAAACAAGTAAAATGACTCAAGAATACATAGAAAATAACAAATCAAAATTTTTAGATGAATTGATGGAATTATTAACCATTCCATCGGTAAGTGCAGACCTTTCATTTAAAGACGATGTGTTAAAAGCAGCCACATTTTTATGTGATCAATTGACCCAAATTGGGGCAGATAACGTCCAATTATTTCCTACTGCAGGACATCCCATTGTGTACGGAGAAAAAATAATCTCTAATGATGCTCCTACTGTTTTAGTTTATGGCCATTATGATGTTCAACCAGCAGATCCTTATGAGTTATGGGATTCAGAACCATTTAAACCAGAAATAAGAAAAACGAAAATACACCCAGATGGGGCTATCTTTGCAAGGGGGGCGTGTGACGATAAGGGTCAGATGTTTATGCACCTAAAGGCCTTTGAAGCAATGTATAAAACAAACAATCTTAATTGTAATGTTAAATTCATGCTTGAGGGTGAAGAAGAAGTCGGTTCTGAAAATCTTGAAAAATTTGTAAGAGAGCATAAGGATATGCTTAAAGCAGATGTGGTATTAGTTTCAGATACAGGAATTATTAATAACCAAACCCCATCCATATGTGTCGGATTAAGAGGCTTGAGTTATTTAGAAGTGGAAGTGACTGGTCCTAATCGAGATTTACATTCTGGTTTGTATGGTGGAGGTGTGGCTAATCCTATTAATATCCTATCCTCTATGATTGCCTCTTTGCATGATGAATCAGGTAAAATAAATATTCCAGAATTCTATAAAAATGTTTTAGTTGTAAGTGAGGAGGAAAGAAAAGAAATGTCAAAAGCACCTTTTAATCTAGATGAATATAAGAACGACTTAGATGTAGATGATGTTTTTGGTGAAGAAGGGTATTCAACAAATGAAAGAACGTCCATTAGGCCATCTCTAGATGTAAATGGAATTTGGGGTGGATATATTGGTGAAGGAGCAAAAACTGTTCTTCCATCAAAGGCATATGCAAAAATATCGATGCGTTTAGTTCCAAACCAATCATCCGAAGAAATTACGCGTCTTTTTGAACGTCATTTTAAACAAATTGCTCCTAAATATGTTAAAGTCAAAGTGACTCCTCATCATGGTGGAGAAGGGGTTGTGATACCCACTAATTTTAAAGGCTATCAGGCTGCTAAAAAAGCCATGCATAAAACTTTTGGTGTGGATCCTATTCCAGTAAGAAGTGGTGGTAGTATTCCAATTGTACCCATGTTTGAGGAGGTATTAGGCTTAAAGACGATTTTACTTGGTTTTGGTTTAGATTCTGATGTTATCCATTCTCCAAATGAACATTTTGGGTTATTTAATTTCTATAAAGGTATAGAAACCATTCCCTATTTTTATCAATATTTTGCTGAATTAATGAAAGATTGAAATGGATAAAAAAATATTTTTTTTCATTATCATTTTTTCAATAGGATCTTGTATAACCTATCGTGATATAGAATTTATTGATGTTCATTCTATTTCATTTTCAAAAGAAAATGGATGTAGCCCTATTTGTGCGGATTTAAAAGTATATAATCCGAATCATTATCCTATTTCAATTAAAGATATTGATGTGGAAGCACATTTAAATGGCAAAAAAATTGGAAATGTGGTCAATGATAAGAAAGTAAAACTATTAAAACAGGACTCGATAGACATCCATTTAATCTTTCAATCAGATGCACAACAAATTTTAACTTCTTTATTCAATTCTCTAGGTTTTCTTCTTGGAAAACCACAACATTTATCCTTAAGTGGTTCTTTGAAGGCACAGGTGTTTTTGTATAAAAAGAAGATTGATATTTCATACAAAACCGATTTAAAGGATTTGTCATTTTAGAACGTAATTCAATTACGTAGTAAGGTCATAATTTAGTTTTTGAATTTAAAAAAATGTAAATGATGCAGACCTCACTTCCATTCAATGTAAACTATATCGTATATGAAAAAGGGGATACAGCCTTTCTTTTAGAAGGATATATCAAGCTAAAGAAGAAAAAATATTACACCACAATTCCAATTGAAATACTTCGGTTGAGTCGTTTAATTGAAAAAAGTGAAGGTGCTGAAATCATGCAGTTTATTTGGAAGAGGTTTTACAGTTCTAATGATCCTGTAGTTGAAATCTCTCCTAATAAACATTTGAAAAGAACCATAAATCTCAATACGTATGATTTGGGATTAACTAATCATCAACTAAAAATTGCATAATATGAAAACTTTAGCTCTATCTACTACGGAAAACTTAGTATTGCCTAAAATGGGTATAATGACTCAGATAACAGAGTTATCTAGGCACGATTATATATACGTTAAGCATTTGCTAAGTGAAAACACCTCTTTATTAATTTCTGAAGATAAAAGCAGGTATTGGGACGCTAATGCCTTAGCTGTTTTTTATAAGCATTTTAAAATAGGGTATTTAAATCCATCAATTGCAAAGATGGTGAAAAGAATAATGGTCAAATATGGTGGTGTTACAGCCGAATTGAAACACAGATCTTCTACTAGTTTACCATTTGAGAATGTAGACATTATATTGAAAATCGGGTAGTTATCGACTAAGCCAATATGCTGGATTTTCGGTATTCATTCCTTCACTAGATATTTTCCAAATTTCAAAGTGGGCTTCTGAGATACCATTGCTTTTAGGTAACAACTTTCCAATATTTTCTTTGGTGCCAATTTGATCACCTTTTTGAACAAAAACTTCTTGCAGGTTAGCATATACACTTCTATATTCTCCATGGCTTATCATCACAACTTTTCCTGCACCAGGAATTACCATTACACTAGTTACTTTACCACCAAACACAGCTCTTACTAGGGCTTGATTAGAAGTGGATATATCAATGCCATTATTGTCCACTGTGGCTGTACTGACGACATGATGTTGGTGTTTCCCATATTTGCTTGTAATTTCCCCTCTAGCAACAGGCCAAGCTAATTTACCTTTATTCTTCTTGAAATCAGCTGAAAGCGCTATTCCTTCAGGAGTCAAGTTAAATTTACTTTTTGTCTTCTTTTCAATGGCTTTTATTTCATCTTCAATGGCTTTTTTAACTGCTCTAGCTATTTCTCTTCTTTTTTGGTTATTAATTTTTAGTTCTTGCGTTAAACTAGATTCACTTCTTTTCAAATCATTCAAGTATGTTTCTTGAGCATCTTTATCATTTAAGTAATTATTTTTTTCACGGTTTTTAATTTTAATTACAGCTTCTTTTTGCGAGAGTTCCTCTCTTAATAATTTCTTTTTTTCAATTAAAATAAGTTGAATTTTTTTGATTCTTTCAACTTGTTTTTTTCTATAATCAGCATAATGTTGAATGTACTTCATCCTGTGAAAGGCCTCAGAAAATGTAGAGGCTGAAATGATGTATAAAAACTTATAATTAGGGTTTCGGTTTTTATACGCGTAAACCAACATGTTTTTGTATTCTTGAATAAGCACATTATTGGTGTTTAACAAGGTGTTAATTTGTCTATTAATATCATTTATATTTTGATCTATTTTTCTTATCTGGGCATTGTAATTACGTATCAGTCTGTCTCTGTAGGATATCTGATTTCTTATGATATTTAATTGACCAATGGTCAACGCTTCATTTTTTTTTGTTTCGTTTAATAGTGATTTTGTGTTCTCAATTTTCTTAATAAGAGCTCGTTCTTGTCTTTTTAATTGTTCACTTTTTTTTTGACTTATGAAATCAAAAGGAATAAGTATAATGATCAGTATAATTAATATATTATTTCTCATTGAGCTTTATTCTTTCGTATTCGTTTGTGATTTTTAATTTGGGGAATTTTAGTGGATTATTGAATTTTATAGTCTTGTAATTTAATTCTAATATATACTGATTTGGCAAGAACTCTATTTTCAATTTTGTTGGAAAATATTCTGCTTCTTCAAAATGCCTATCACTATAATAGATTTTTATCTCATTATTAATTTCTGGAAATAAAATAGATAACGAATCACATTTGAAATGTTCAGGATCTATCCAAGATTGATAAATATATTCTGGATATTTTTTAGTTTTTTGAGATACAACACGACTTGTTTTACGTTTTCTATGAGAAAAAAGATGGTATTTTCCTTTTCTATAGTTAGAACTATTTTTTTCAGTCAACTGATTTATATATGCATTCCCTAATAAGAAATTTTCAATTAATGGATATGAAATAGATAGGTTATATTGTTTTTCAAAATCATCAAATGTGCCTAAAAAATAAGTTTTAGATGGGTATTCAGATTGCACTTTGATACTGTCCTTTTCTATAAATGCTCTAGCTATTTTTACCCCAAAACTAGATGCGTTAATCCAAATTAAGCTATCTCTTCTGATCCTAAAGTTCAAGGTGACTTCCAACTTTTCATCTTCAAATTTGACGTTAGTTTCACTTTTGAGTTTTATCCAGTCTACTTCACATTCATAATGCTTAATAGAGTCTACCAGTTTTTTAGTATTAAGTGTCTTTTTATCCTTTTCATTTTCTATGGGTTTTATTGACTTACAAGAAAGAATAAATCCACTTAAAAAAAAGAACAGTACAATATGATATTTACTCCATATACTTTTTCTCATCTATTTTTTCTTTAATCAATGTAGATGTACTCCCAGCTTTCACGGCTTTTTTCCAGAATAATAATCCCTCCTCTTTTTTCCCAATTTGAAACAATACATCCCCATAATGCTCTAGAATATCCGCATCATTCTCTTCACTTTTAACCAGGGCTTTATATAGTAGCTGTTCAGCTTCATCATATTTTTTCATTTTGAAAAGTACCCAACCATACGTGTCAATAAACGTATATGAATCAGGTAGAAATTGAAGTGCTTTTAAAATTAGTCTTTCCGCTTTTTCAAGACTCATGTTTTGTACCGCCAGGTAATAGCTGAAATTATTAAGGAGAATTGGATTTTTTTCGTTGATTTCAAGAGATTTATCAAAGTTGTAAAATGCTTCATTGAATTTTTTTTGTCCGTAGTATGCATCTCCAATTTGTTGATAGAACTCACTTTCCAGTATTTCGTTATCAAATACCAAGAGCTTACCTTTATTTAATATGTCTAAAGCACCTTCCCACTCTTTTTTTCTATTTAGCACTATTCCTTTCGCTAAATATGAAAATGGTTGATTAGGATGTATGATAAGTGCTTTTTCAGCATCTTTTAAGGCATCATCAAAATTCCCTCTGGATAGGTGATTAGTAATCAGTTGAGTCCAAAGTTCATAAGGAAGAGGATTTATGTCAAGAGCTTTACTAAGTAGTATGCAAGCTTCTTCCTCTTTGGCTTGAATAAATTTAATTTCACTTAGTAAAACCAATATCTCATGATCTTTAGGGAAGGCCTTTAAATATTTATCTAATAAGTTTTCTACTTGATTAACAGAAAAGGGAATAGACTTGTCATACGTTATTTGGAATAATATTTCTCTTTTCAAACTTTGATCAACTTCAACAGATGTTAAAACCTTCTCAAGAGAGTAGATACTATTTAAGTATGCTCTCTTTTTCATGTAATATTGAAACATAGATAGTTGAACTAATCCGTTAGTCGAGTCAATTAACATCATTTGATGAAGTAATTGTTCACTTTTTTTGACCATTTTACATTCATCATAATATTCTGCCAAAATGCCAATAGTTCTCAAATTGGCCGGTTCAAAGTGAATGAACTTTTCCAATTCCTTAATTGCTTTCTTTTTTTTATTTAAGAAAGCATAAATTTGATGTTTTTGTAAAGAAAGATCTTCGCTGATTCCTATTTCCTTTTCGATTTCATCTAATATTTTTAAAGATCTTTTATACTTGTTGTCTTGTAAATACGCTTCTGTTAGAGCAAATAAATAATCTATTTTTTGTGGCTCTTTTTTAGATAGTCTTTCAAAAACTAGGGCACTTTTTTTGTGTTCTTCTTGCTCTTGATAAAGGATGGCTAAATTCGCTAAATACCATTCATTCTCAGGCGAAAGATCAACTGCTTTTTCTGCTTGTAAAACAGCTTGGTTTAAATTTCCATTTTTCTTATTTAAACCTGAAAGTTCAAAATAAGAGACGGCACTATTCGGATTTAACTGAATACATTTTTTAAAAAGAGAATCGGCTTCGAAAAGTTCATTTCCAATTTTAGCCCCAATGGCTTGAATCAATATGTTAGTATACTGCTTTTCGTTGAATGGGTGTGTGTTTTTTTGTGATAAATAATATGGGTGACATAACAAGCCAAGCATGCATAATAAAATTACAATTGGATTATATTTTAATATTCTTAACATCATTTTTTACCAGTACTACCAAATCCTCCTTCGCCTCTTTCACTACTTCCCAATGCATTTTGCTCTTTAAAATGGGGTAATTCGTGTTTAGCTAAAACCATTTGTGCAATACGTTCACCAGAAAGAATCTCAAAAGGTTCATGGGATAAATTAATCAGCAAAATACCAATTTCACCTCTGTAGTCGGAGTCAATGGTTCCTGGACTATTCAAAACGGTAATCCCATTTTTATAAGCTAACCCACTTCTTGGTCTAATCTGAATTTCATAACCTAAAGGGATTTCTACTTTTAATCCAGTTGGTATTAATTTTCTTTCCAAAGGCTTCAACGTTATTGGACTAGGTATAAATGCTCTTACATCTACTCCAGCTGAACCCCTCGTAGCCAAGGCTGGAGTGTCGTTATTCGATTCATTTATTATTTTCACTTCGATCATATCACACAGATTTTAACTTAAATTTCGGTCTTTCCATAATTAAAACGATTACTATATATATAAGTAACAGCAACCCATGGTATAGGTAGGTAAAAAGGTCATATCCAACAGATGGATTGAATTTTTCACTAACAAAGTAGAGACCACCCCCAACGCATATATAAATACCTATTTTCTTAATACTGTAAGGTATAGGATAATAGATTTGACCCAAAACATAGCCAATTACCATCATGGTTCCGTAACAGATCAAGGTTGCGTATGCAGATGCCACATATCCATATTTAGGTATAAATAGCAGATTGATTGATAATGTTATTACAACACCAATAAGAGAAATTAAAGCCCCATATATGGTTTTATCGGCTAGTTTATACCACATAGATACATTGGTGTATAGCCCTAAACAAATGTTTGCAGCTAGTAAAATAGGCACCACTTTTAACCCTATCCAATAAGATTCATTAGGAATGAAATACTTAAATAAATGCAAGTATAGCGTGATAACTAAAAAGATGAAAACTAGTGTAATCACAAAGTAGTTCATAACCTTAGATAAAGTTTCTTTTGATTTTTCATTGGATTGATCTCTGAAAAAAAAGGGCTCGGAAGCATAGCGAAATGCTTGAATAAACATACTTATTATCATGGTAATTTTATAGTTTGCACCATAAATTCCATTGGCAGATTGGGCCTTTATTAGCGCTTGACTTGATGTTATTTCGGGTATATCATTTAAATACTGACGGTATAAAAGTTCTTTTAACATTGCCCTGTCAAGCGTTTCGTTTACTACGTATGCTAACCCCACTAATAGCATAGGATATGCATATTTGAGCATTTCTTTTATGATTTTAAAATCAAATCCACCTCTAAAGTTCATCTCTGGAAGAAGAACTATAAATTTCAACAAGCTGGCAATTAGATTAGATATAAAAACATACCCTACTCCAACTTGAGGCTCATAAAATTGGTTCACTATCCAGTTAGGATTCCCATTATCATACATTTGTTTACAGTAAACAAGGAAAAACAGATTTAATCCAATGTTTATTCCTACGTTTAAAAAGTTGATAAGAGCAAATTTTTTGGCTTTTTCTTTCAATCTTAAATTAGCAAGTGGTATGGCAGAAATGGCATCAACTCCTACAATTAAACTAAACCATATTATATATTCAGCATGGTCTGGATACTTCAGCAGAATAGCAATATCATTAGAAAACAGACTTGCTATTAAAATGAAAATAGAAGATGTTGCAGTGATAGAAAAAAGGGTATTACTGTAAATAGATTTCCTTTCATCTGGTTTATTAGTTGAAAACCGAAATAAAGCGGTTTCCATTCCATAGGTAAGAAAGACTACTAAAAAAGCTACATAAGCATACATTTCAGTAATTATTCCATATTGTTCATTAGAATAAATATGAACATAAAAAGGGGTAAGTAGGTAGTTTAGAAATCTTCCGATTATACTACTTGATCCATAAATGGCAGTTTGACCGATTAATTTTTTGAGTGCACTCAAAAATTAGGTTTTCTTTTTTCCATAAAGGCGGTAGTTCCTTCTACAAAATCTTCACTCCCGAAACAATTTCCGAATTCATTTATTTCTTTTGCAAAACCATTTTCTCCGTGTTTAAAACCTGCATTAACTGATTTTATAGCGGCCGAGATGGCAGTAGGCGAGTTATGAGAAATAGACTTTATTATTTCTGAGGCTTTTTGAAGGAGTTCGTCTAAGTCAACAACGTAATTCACTAACTTATATTGCAAAGCTTCCTTAGCATCAATCATTTTTGCAGTGGTAATAAGTTCTATGGCTTTACCTTTACCAATTAATTGAGGTAGACGCTGTGTTCCACCATATCCAGGAATTACACCCAGACTCACTTCAGGTAAGCCCATTCTTGCATTTTCTGAAGCAATTCTCATGTGGCAAGCCATAGCTAATTCTAACCCACCACCAAGTGCAAAACCATTCACAGCAGCAATAATTGGTTTAGGATAATGCTCTATAAAATCAAATAGCTTTTCTTGTCCTGAACGAGCTAATTCCTTTCCTTCTTCTTTACTAAAGTGCGCAAATTCTTTGATGTCTGCACCAGCAACAAATGCTTTATCTCCAGAACCAGTGATGATTACACCTCTTACTTCCTTATTTTCTGATAGAGTTGAAAGCGCATGGTTGATTTCTTCAATGGTTTGTTTATTTAATGCATTAAGTTGTTTTGGTCTATTAATGGTAATAATGGCTGCATTTCCTTGAACGTCTACTAAAATATTTTCCATTTTGATTGAATTAAATGGCTTCAAAATTAACTAAAATAAGCAGTCTTTTATCTCATCTTTTGACCAACTTTTTTTTAATTACAGAAAGAAGCAAAATTCCTGTCCAGTATACTACTAAAAGCAAGCCTACTTTTTTAAAAATGGTCACAAAAACATTCCCAAAAAACCCTTCTACGAATATGATTTGATAAATTTTCAATGCTGAAATGATAACCGTAAAAACCGCATGAAAAATAATTTGTTTTTTTGTTAAAAGCCTCATAATAAATCTCAATTATTATACATTTAAAAGTATGAATTTTGAATTAGAAAAAGCATGGAAAAGTTTATTAGATTCGTTTCATCTTGATAACATAGAGCGACCAGATGTTGATTCTATCCTTTTTGTAATCGGCTTACAAGAGCTAAACTTTAAAACAGGTAAATTAAGTAAAGATCAAAAGTTAGACGTTATTCATATTGGTCTATGTGTGGTATTTATTCCTTATGGATATTACGAAGTGGTAGGAAGAGACAAGGAAGGTTGGATTCACTTTAAATCAATCAAAAAATTCCCCAATTTAAGTGCAGAGGATCAAGAAATCATGATAAAAGAAGCTATTATAGACTATTATAAATAAATAGTTTTTTCAGTGGTTGCTCTTTCTTCAACTTGGATAACCCCAACAAA
>JAYPLD010000003.1:0-13815 GCA_038129265.1 Crocinitomicaceae bacterium | reverse complement strand
GAATAATTTTCTCTAATCATAGAGTATTTATTTAATTTGCAATATAAATAATTTAATACTTAAATTAATGAAGTACGTTTCAAAAAATAAATTTCTAGTTCTTGTTTCTACGTTATTGCTTACCACCCTTGTTTTGGGCTCTTTTGTAAAGAAAGGTGATGAAGTGGAGGTAGTTATGACCACTTCAAAGGGAGAACTCGTTTTGAAATTATATAATCAAACTCCGATACACAGAGATAATTTTATTAAGCATGTAAATAATCAATTTTATAACGGAATATCTTTTCATAGAGTAATAAAAAATTTTATGGCTCAGGCAGGAGATCCTAACTCAAGAGACCCTGAGTATAGTGGCAACCTTGGGAGTAATAGTGAAGGGGAAACCCTCCCTGCAGAAATATTTCCATCCCTGTTTCATAAAAAGGGAGCTTTAGCGGCTGCCCGAATGGGAGATCAGGTCAACCCCGAAAAAAGATCGAGTGGTAGTCAATTTTACCTTGTACAAGGTAAAAAATATAATAGAAGCCAATTAACACAAATGGAAGCCAGAATAAATCAACAAAAAGAAGGCAATCTTGTTGGTTCATTTTTAAAGGACACATCTAATAGCGAATACATGAGCAGAGTTAAGGTTTGTCAACAAAATGGGTGGATGGACAGCCTCAATGTGGTCATAGGCGAAATAAAAAATATAGTTCTTAAAGATGTAGAAAAGTTTACGTTTTCTGAAGATCAATTGAATGCATATGAAACCGTTGGTGGAACTCCCTTTTTGGATAATGGATACACTGTTTTCGGTGAAGTAGTAAGTGGAATAGAAATCATTGATTCCATATGCACATCACCCACACTTCCTGGTGATAAACCTCAAGAACCAATCGTCATATTATCTGTCAAAATTAATTCATAACATGTTTGATCAAATACACACTATTTTAGACGAGGTAAATGAATTTGAATCTTCTGATATCAAAGAGATTGAAGCATTTCGAATTTCATACTTAGGTAAAAAAGGAAAGATAACCAATTTGTTTCAGTCTTTTAGAGATGTTCCTGTTGAGCACAAGAAAGAGTTTGGTCAAAAGCTTAATTTGTTAAAAAATACGGCAGCTGACAAAGTAAATTCATTAAAACAAAATGCAAAAAAGGGGAAAAAGTCTAAAAACAATGTTGATTTTTCATTAACTCCGCAGCCTACGAATCTTGGATCAAGACATCCAATCTCCATTATTCGTGAACAAATTATTGGTATTTTTTCTCAAATAGGATTTTCTGTTTCTGAAGGACCTGAGATTGAAGACGATTGGCACAATTTTACAGCTCTGAATTTTCCAGAAGAACATCCTGCGCGTGATATGCAAGATACTTTTTTCATTAGTGAGGACATCGCACTAAGAACACACACATCTTCTGTTCAAGTGAGGGTTATGGAAGGTCAAACCCCTCCTATTCGCACTATTTCACCTGGAAGAGTATATAGAAATGAAGCCATTTCAGCTAGAGCTCATTGCTTTTTTCATCAGGTAGAAGGTCTTTACATAGATGAAGATGTATCATTTGCTGACATGAAACAAACATTACTTTTCTTTACAAAAGCCATGTTTGGTGAGCAAACGAAAATTAGACTTAGACCGTCCTATTTCCCATTTACTGAGCCTTCAGCAGAGTTAGATGTGTCATGTACCATTTGTAAAGGTAAAGGGTGTAATGTATGTAAGTATTCTGGTTGGCTTGAAATTATGGGATGTGGCATGGTTGATCCTAACGTATTAGAAAACTGCAATATAGATTCAAAAAAGTATTCTGGTTTTGCATTTGGAATGGGGATTGAACGCATTGCGCAACTTATCTACGAAGTGAATGATCTCAGATTATACTCTGAAAATGACTTAAGGTTTTTAAGGCAGTTTAAATCCGCTAATTAAATAATGAGGTTTATCCTTTTTACAGGAAAAGGAGGAGTGGGAAAAACAACTATTGCCGCTGCTACCGCTTTACAGATTTCAAATAGCGGGTTAAAAACGCTCTTAATCTCCACTGATCCTGCTCATAGTTTATCAGATGCCCTATCCATAAAGTTAGAACCAGAACCTCAACTCGTAAAGGAGAAGCTATGGTGTATGGAGTTTGATGTTTATTATTCCATGAAAAAGTATTGGTCTAATATGAGGGAGCTCATGTATAGCGTTTTTAAATTCCAGGGGGTTAAGAATGTAGTTGCTGATGAGCTGTCTGTATTACCTGGCATGGAGGAAGGAGCTGCGTTTTTGTGGCTGGAAAAATTTTACAGCGAAAAGTTTTATGATGTAGTAATAATTGATAGTGCCCCCACTGGAGAAACGCTCACTTTATTAAGCTTGCCACAAGCCATCAATTCATGGTTAATAAAAGCATTTCCAGGTCAAAAAATGGCACTGAATACGCTTGGTAAACTAGTCAGAAAAACAACCGGTATTCCGTTGGACAAAGGATATCAAGAATTACAGCTAATTTTCTCCAAATTAGCCATTATTCAAAAATTATTTTTAGATCATTCTAAGACCAGTATTAGGGTAGTATGTAATCCTGAAAAAATGGTCATTCAAGAATCAAAAAGAGCAATATCTTATCTGCAGTTATATGGCTATAATGTAGATGCGCTTATTGTCAACAGAGTACTGCCAAAAAGTGAAAATGGATTTTTTAGAAACTATGAACAAAAACAAAAGCAGTATCTCAACGAGATTGATCAGGATTTCAAGCCTTTACCCATTTTTAAATTAAATCACCAAGGGGAGGAAGTTTTTGGAATAGATAAATTAGAAAAAATGGCTGGCGGATTATATGAAAAAGAACGTCCTGAAAACGTTTTCTTTAATGAAAAGATATTACAAATTGATTCTACTAAGAACGGATATCAAATTAAGATGAAAATTCCACATCTAAATTCTACTACATTAAAATTGGATAAATTTGGAGATGAGCTGATTATTAATTTAGATAATAAAAGGAGAAATTTCTTCTTACCCAAATTTGCTCATTTTCATACCATAGCATCATATACCTATACTGCTCCATGGTTGAATATACAGTTGGTTAAAAGTTAGATGTTAAAATTCCAATTATAGCTATCTAAATCATTTAGGCAATGTTGCATGAGTTCAATGCAATTTGATACATCCTTTTTGTGAACCATTTCTATTACTTGATGAATGTGTCTTGTAGGTATAGAAAACGCCCCAGCAATGGAGCCGCCAGGTGTCATCCTTTGAATATTGGCTGTATCTGTTCCGCCTGCTGTTAAAATTTCATGCTGCCAATTTATCTTGTATTTATCTGCTGTCTTTTGCATGAAATTCACCATTCTAGAATCGCAAATGGTGCTGCCGTCAAGGATTTTGACAGCCACTCCATTTCCCAAAGATGTAATCTTCTCATGTTCAGCTGCTCCTGGTACATCGTAAGCAATAGTGGTGTCTAGTCCAAACCCAAAGTCAGGTTTAATTTTTTGTGTAGCAACTTGAGCACCTCTTATCCCCACTTCTTCTTGAACCGTAAATACAGCATAGGTGTCAAATGCGGGGTTAGTTAATTTTTTAATGGTTTCTATCAATATGAAAACTGCTATTCTATTATCAAGACTTTTACAGTTAACGCAATCCCCCATTTCAATTAATCCCCTTTCTCTAGTAATAGGATTTCCAACTGAAATGATTTTATCCACTTCTTTTTTAGGTAAACCGAGATCAATGTAGTAGTCAGTAATCTTAGGAACCTTATTTTTTTCTTCGGGGCTCATTACATGAATGGGTTTTGATCCCATAACCCCAATAATATCTTGTTTCCCGTGAACAATCACACGCTGAGATGTTAAAGTTTTAGGGTCAAATCCACCAAGAGTGTGAAATTTGAGAAATCCATTATTATCAATATGAGTGACAATAAATCCAATTTCATCCATGTGCGCTCCAATCATTACCTTTTTCTTATTGCTTTTCCCTTTTTTGAGCACGATCACGTTACCCATATTATCTAATTCAATATCATCAGCAAAATCTTTGATTTCCGATATAACCAATGATCTTACTCTGTCTTCAAAACCGGGCGCACCTGGTGTTTCACATATGGTTTTTAATAATGCTGTATTAATCATATTTATTCGATGTAGCTTAATTTGAGCATGTTCGTTTTTCCTCCCTCTCCTAGAGGCATGCTAGCCGTATTGATGATTAGATCTCCACTTTCAACTAAATGTTGATTCTTAAGTAAATGATGAATATCAGCAATAGTATGATCTGTGCTAATGGTTTTATCATAATAAAAAGTCTTAACACCCCAAACTAACGATAAAGTACTAAGCAGTTTCTTATTACTAGAGAAAACAAAAATAGATGACTGAGGTCTTTGGCTTGAAATTTTATACGATGTATATCCAGAGTGAGTCATGGTGATGATGGCTTTTGCACTAACCCGTTGAGCTAATCTACATGCATTAAAGCAGATGGAATCGGTAATAAATCTTTCGTGATTCTTTTTGGGCATGGTTTCTTTAATAAAAAGCCCAGAGTAGTTGTTCTCTACCTGTTGTATGATTCTCGACATGATTTTAATTACTTCCACAGGGTGTTTCCCTACAGAAGTTTCACCACTTAGCATCACAGCATCGACTCCATCCATTACAGCATTAGCCACATCATTTACTTCTGCACGATTTGGTGTAATGTTATCCATCATGCTTTCCATCATTTGAGTAGCAATGATTACTGGTTTAGCCATTTCCTTAGCCTTTTGAGCAATTTGCTTTTGAATAAGGGGTACATTTTCAAGGGGAATTTCGACTCCTAAATCTCCTCTAGCAACCATTACGGCATCTGTTTCCTGCATTATTCCATCTAAATCTTCAACGGCTTCGGGTTTTTCAATTTTAGCAATTATTTTGGCATTTCCACGCATGCTTGCTATTAGGTGTCTTAACTCAATTATCTCCCTTGCTGATCTTACAAATGAAAATCCAACCCAGTCTACTTCCTGAGCAAGGGCTACTTCAAGATCAGCTTTATCCTTTGCGGTTAAACTTGAAGTTGAAATTTTTGTATTGGGAAGATTAACCCCTTTTTTTGAATACAGCACCCCACCAGCAATAACTTCTGTTTTTATTACATCCTTTTGGTTAGTTTCTTTTACTTCGAGATGAATTTTCCCATCATCTAACAGAATTTTTTCCCCTTCATTCACATCTGTAGGCAATTGGCTATAATTTACAAACGCAGATTTTCCTTTAGGGATTTGATCTCCGGTGTATAGTGTGAATTCATCCTTTTTTTCTAAAAGTAATCCTTCAGCTGGCATATCTCCAATCCTAATTTTAGGACCTTGTAAGTCTGCAAGTAATGCCGAATGAGTTTCTAATTTTTGATCCACCTCCCTTATTAATGAAATGGCTTGGATATGATCTTCGTGGCTGCCATGTGAAAAATTGATTCTAAAGACATTTACGCCCTGCTTAATCATATTTTCTATTATCTCCCTTGAGTTAGTGGAAGGACCTACAGTAGCTACTATTTTTGTTCTTTTATTCATGTTAAAAAATTAAATTCTTTTTGGAACGAAGCATAGATACATCAACCTTATTTACTGCGAGAACAAATGGAATATCTTTTAGTTTATCAATGATATTATGAGAACTCAACACATCACTTGATTTAACCATAAGAAAAAAATCAACATGTTTCTGCTCTTCTATTAATTGCTGATTTTCATGTTTATTCCCTATTAAATAATACGTTTCTAGTACGTCATCACATTCGAACTTAAATATGGGGAATTGACTATTTTGTTTTTCTTGTTGGTTAAAAATAACTTCAATATTTTCTGCTGTTCTTTCTAAAGAAAGACCTAATGAATTGTTAATTGCCCAACAAATCCGGTAATCTTTTTCATGGCTTGATATTCCATAAAGATCAAAATCATACTCGTATTCTTCTTCTAGATGATATTTCATTAAAATAAATGTATCCTAATTTAACCTAAAAATAGTAGTAAAGATTATTAGATATACATAATTGATTGTGAACTTAACGTTAAAATAACGAAAAGGATTTACATTTTTAAAATGTATTGACTTGCACTGTAAAGTAAATCTTCCTTAAAAGTATTACTCATAAGTTGTACTCCAATAGGTAAATTGTTGGAATGAGTACCCATGGGTAATGAAACAGCTGGTACCCCAACTATGTTTGCATGAACCGTGAAAATATCCTGGAGATACATTTGAATAGGATCATTTATTTCACCTATTTTGAATGCAGTAGTTGGTGTAGTTGGAAAAAGCAAAATGTCGTTCTCTTTTAACATTTGCTCTGTTGCTTCCTTTATTAGCCTTCTGACTTTTTGAGCTTTAGTAAAATAGGCATCATAATAGCCTGAACTTAATACAAAATTACCTAACATGATTCTCCTTTTAACTTCCAGACCAAAACCTTCCGTTCGACTAAGTACATACGTGGAGTTAATATCATTAGCGTTTTCACTTCTGTATCCAAAATGAGCTCCATCATATCTTGCTAGGTTTGATGATGCTTCAGCTGTCGTTAAAACATAATAACATGGAACAAGGTGTTTGACAAATGGGAAATTGATATAGTTAATCTGATGCCCATCACTTTCTAATTTTTCAATAATCGACTCTGTTTTCACTTTAATTTCAGGGTCAAGGCTTTTAAAGTTGAGGTAGTCTTTAGGTATACCTATAGCTAATTTATTATCAAGGGGCTCAATCTTTTTTTGATGAGTTTCTACGCTAGCTAATGTGCTATCAAATTCATCTTTTCCACTCATAACATGAGTCAATAAACAGGCATCTTCGATATGCTTTGTAAATACACCAATTTGGTCAAAACTAGAGGCGTATGCTAACAACCCATTTCTTGAAACTCTACCATACGATGGTTTCATGCCAATTACCCCACAAAATGATGCGGGTTGTCTAATAGAACCACCCGTATCAGAACCTAAGGATGCCATACATAACCCTTCAGCGACTGCTACGGCAGATCCACCAGACGATCCACCAGGCACTCTAGTTTCATCTAAATGATGTTTAACAGGTCCATAAAAGCTGTTTTCATTGGAACTTCCCATGGCAAATTCATCACAATTTAACCTTCCAATGATGATGGCATCTTCTTCTAGTAGTCGTCCTACTGCTGTGGCATTAAACACAGAATTAAAGCCTTTTAACATTTTAGATGATGCAGTAACTTCGTGATCTTTATAGCAAATGTTATCTTTTATACCGATAATCATACCTGCTAAAGCACCTTGGCTTTTATCTTTTATTTTGTGGTTGACTTCTGAAGCTTTTTTTAATGCACTGTCCTTAAAGATCTCAATAAAAGAATTCGTGCCAGAATGCTCTATTTTTTCAATATAGTACTTACAAATGTCTACAAGGTCTATCTGACCTTGAATTAAAAGTTGGTTAATCTCAGAAAAAGAAGAAGGAAGATTCAAGACGATTTATGCTTATTTATCTGCATCTTTTTCATCCTTGTTTGTTGCGTCTTTAAATTCTTTAACGCCTTTACCTAGTCCACGCATCAATTCAGGTATTTTTTTGCCACCAAAAAGAAGTAGAACCACAATAACAATGAGCACAATACCCCATGGCCCCATTTTTTGAACGAATAAAAACATGTTTTCCATGCGACAAATGTATTAAAAATTTTAAAGTCTAAAACCAGTAATAGCAGAAACGCAACCTGATATTTCTTCTTTTTCCTTAGTGTCATTTTCACTACTATTCGTAGATGATTTAGGCACGATCAAGGAAATAATAAGCTGTTGAGTTGTAGACACCCTAAAATCAAAGTTTTTTATTGCTTCACCATGATTGTCAAAATATAGTTGTCGCTTTGCATTTCGAATGGTAAATTGAATATTACCAAGCGATTCATCCGAACAAACAGCTATACGATAATGTTGTCCTTTGTAGAAAGTTGCCATAAATTGGTGTTTTTCACCTGGTTTTAATTCACTGGTATTTGACTCACCAGTAGCTACATAATTTCCAAGAAGCTTTTTACAATATTCTTTCGCAAAACCTCGACATTGGGCATTAGTATTTGAAATAAAAAATAGGCTGAATAGGATGATTAGAAGTCTCATAAGATTTGAATTGATATATTTTGTCTAATACTTGAAATTTTATTTCGAATTAAGTTAAGATCTGATTCGCTTAAATTAAAGGTAAGATAATTTCCTAATTCATATTCATTATCAATTAACTTAATAGAAGTTGAGTCCAAGTTTTCAATGGGGTAAGGTATGCTGTCAAATATAGTTTTAAGTTCTATTAAAGGAGAAATAATGTAATCGTTTATTCTATCGTTAAATTCAAATGATTTGTTTAATTGAATCAAATTTTCTAACACTACTTTTTGATCAGAGATGATGTCTTTTATGGATTTGTTTGAGGTGTCAGTAACTGATAATCCACAAGCAATATGAACGCCCTCTATCCACCCCCCAGTAATAAGTAAGGCTGCTAAATCATGATCTTCATTTTCTTTAAGCAAATTATCAATCTCCCAAAATTGATCACTAATGATAATCTGCATAGAATCCCTATTGTTTATGTTATCATCAATTCTCTCTTTTGTTTGGTCGTTGATGACAGCACTTAAATTTATCTGCTTAGCTAGTTTGATTACTTCTTCTAGCAATCGGCTGGTTTCTTTTTGCTTTTCATAAACCATGGCGTAATTAAGGTCAGTGCTTAAAATTCCCAATACTAAAGCAGTACTTGTTTTATCGGAAAACGGCATTAATTCATCTTCAGGAAACAAAAGATCACCAGAAAATTCCAATCCACCTTCTCGAATCAGAATGGTTGTTTCAATAGGAGAAGGAATACTATAATAAATATTTTCTAGAACGCCATCATTAGCACTTTCTTCTGTAGGATTTGTTCTTTCTAGAACTATTTTTTTTTCTTCTACCGAACCACAACTTATTATGGCTACCAAAACAATATATATAAAGACCTTTTTCATTTAATGTGCTTCTAGCCAATTTCCCCCAACACCCATTTCAATTTTTAAAGGAACATTAAAATCTATAGCCTGGGTCATTTTATGCTGTACTAATTTTTTTAATTCACTTTCTTCTTCAATAGCCATATCAAATACCAGTTCGTCATGTACTTGTAGTAACAGCTTTGATCTCATTTTAGCTTTTGTCATTTCTTTGAAAATATTGATCATAGCAATTTTTATTATATCTGCTGCACTACCTTGTATGGGGGCATTGATGGCATTTCGTTCATCAAATCCTCTCATTGTTGCATTACCACTATTGATGTTATGTAAGAAACGTTTTCGTTTTAAAATAGTTTCCACATAGCCCAATTTTTTGGCCTTTTCAATGTTATTATCCATATATTCTTTTATTAGAGGAAATTCTTTGAAATAGTTTTCTATGATCAATTTGCTCTCAGTTCGTTTTATGCCTAATCGTTGAGATAATCCAAATGCAGATATACCATAAATAATTCCAAAATTTACCATTTTAGCTTTATTCCTCATTTCTTTATCTACTTGCTCAGTAGTGGATTGGAAAATTTTTGCAGCTGTTTCCGTATGAATATCTCTATTGTTCTTAAAGGCGTTAATCATTGACTCATCTTGGCTTAGCCCTGCGATAATTCGTAATTCTATTTGTGAATAATCTGCACAAAGAATTAAATGATCGGAATCTTTTGGACAAAAAGCCTTTCTTATTTCTTTACCAAGTGCAGTTCTTACGGGTATGTTTTGAAGATTAGGTCCAGTAGAACTTAATCTTCCAGTAGCTGTTACTGATTGCATGTAGTTGGTATGCACCCTATTTGTTTTAGGTTCTATGAGTTTGGGGAGTGCATCAACATAGGTGGTCAGTAATTTTTTCTGAGTTCGGTACTGAAGTACATGATCAATAATAGAATGCTTGCCTTTTAATTTGAGTAAAGTAGCTTCATCTGTTTTAAATTGACCTGTTTTTGTTTTTTTAGCCTTTTCATCAAGCTTAAGGTGACCAAACAAAATTTCCCCTAGTTGTTTGGGGGAATCAATATTGAATGTAGTTCCAGCTTCTTGAAACATGGTTTCTTGTAATGCAGTAAGGTTCTGATTCAAGAGTTGAGAAAATTCTTCAAGTTCTCGGGTGTTAATATTAATACCCGCTCTTTCCATATGAAACAGAACTTCTATCAAGGGCATCTCTACTTCTTCAAAAAGAGATTCCAGATGTAAAGATTGGAGTTGAGTTTTAAAAACTAAATAAAGCTGGTAAGTAAGATCAGCATCTTCTGCAGCATAATCTTTTAGTTGTTCCACGGGAACATCGCTCATATTAATTTGTTGCCTCTTTTTTTCACCAATTAAATCTTCAATAGGTATTGGATTATATTTCAGCACAGTTCTAGATAAATGATCTAGGTTATGTCTTTGTTCGGCATCAATTAAATAGTGAGCGATCATTGTATCAAAAATGGGGCCTTCTATTTGGATCCCGTTTTCATATAATACGCCAAGATCGAATTTCAGATTATGTGCTATTTTAAGGCTATTTGACTTAAAAAAAGGTTGGTAGAGATTTAAAATTTCATGATTTACATCTTGACTTAGATCGCAATAGAAACCTTCATCAGCCTTGAAGGAGAATGAAATCCCGAGTAATTTAGCTTCATCAATTTTAAGAGATGTGGTTTCTGTATCAAAAGAAACAGTCTTCTCCTTTGATAGCTGTTCAATAAAATTTTCGTGCTCTAGCCTAGAACTAATCAGTTGGTAATTTTTTTTGACTGATTGTATAGTATCCAATTTCTCTTCTTCATCCTTTATTTCGGTATCGGTCATAGATCCAAAAAGATCCATTTGCTTTTCTTGAATAATGGGTTTCCCTAAAATTCGCTTGCCTAGCTGATTAAATTCAAGCTGTTGTAAAAGTTTAATGAGTTCTTTTTCATTTGCCTCTTTTCTAGAAAAGTCTGCTTCATCAAATTCAACGGGACAATCCAAAATAATAGTGGCAAGTTGTTTGGATAATATAGCTTGCTCTGCAAAATTTTCTACATTTTCTTTTAGTTTCCCTTTTAATTCTTGGGTGTTTTTGATGAGGTTCTCTATACTTCCGTAGGTTGAAATTAGTTTTTTAGCCGTTTTTTCACCTACTCCAGGAACTCCTGGAATATTGTCCACAGCATCTCCCCAAAGTCCAAGTATGTCAATAACTTGCAAGGGATCCTTCACTTCAAATTTTTCACACACTTCTTTTGGCCCAAGGATTTCACTGGGATTACCAGATCGTCCAGGCTTATATATGAAAATATGGTCAGATACTAATTGTCCAAAATCTTTATCGGGAGTCATCATGTACGTCTCAAACCCTTTTTTTTCTGCTTGTTTGGCTAACGTACCTATTACATCATCAGCTTCATAACCTTCTTCCATTTCTACTTTAATGTTCATGGCTTTTAGCAGGTCAAAAATATGAGGTATTGCTTTTCTTATATCTTCAGGCATCTCTTGCCTATTTGCCTTGTAGTCGGCAAAAACACCCTCTCTGTCTGAACCTCCAGGTGGGTCAAAGACTACACCAATGTGTGAAGGGTCAAACTTATTTATCACTTCTAATAAACTATTGCAAAAACCAAAAATCGCAGAGGTATTTAAGCCTTTTGAATTTATTCTAGGGTTTTTAATAAACGCAAAGTGCGCTCTGTATATTAAGGCATAGGCGTCTAATAAAATTAGTTTTTTTGACATTTTATTTACTGGTTATATAAGTAATCTAAAACAGTTTGTCCTACTGCTTTAAGGGTAGGCTTGTGAATGATTTCCATGTTATCGGCATGCGTATGATGAAAATGACCAAAATCAAATCTACCCGTGTAAGGTCTAATGTCGTAGTGGATGATATCAATAACAGGGATTTTTGCAATCTGATTAATGTAGGTGTGATCATCTGTCAGGGGTGGTGCAATTTTTTTCTGAAAATGTTTTCCATAACCCAGATGCTCACCAAGTTTCCATACTTTATTTAGATGAAAGCCTGCAAATCTTCTAGATATTTCTTCCTTTGGAAAAACTGCATTTTCAGCTCCTACCATATCTAATAAAATCCCGAAATTTGGTCTTTTGTAATTAGGTTTTAAATTATAACTCCAATATTGTGATCCTAGGCACCATGTGTCATTCATGCTCTGTAAATCAAAAAAACCATTGGTTTGTTGTGGTGCACCATAATCTTCTACATCGAAAAATATAAATTCAACACAAATATCTAACGAGTCTTTGGATATTGCTCTGGCGATCTCAAGCAATACACCAACCCCGCTAGCTCCGTCATTAGCTCCTAAAATAGGTTTATTTTTATTCACGCTATCCCGATCGGCAAAGGGTCTAGTGTCCCAATGTGCACAGAGCAACACTTTTTTATTTGCATCTGGATTAAATATTCCTGAAATATTTCTGAGTGGTAATTTACTCATGTTAAATGCAGTTACTTCACCTATTTGTTCTGATGTTTTTAACTGATAAGAATTTAATTTTTTCACAAGCCAATCTCCACAGGCGGTGTGGTTTGCTGTATTAGGTATTCTAGGGCCAAATGAGACTTGTTTTTCTATAAAACTGTACGCTGAATCTGCGTTAAAATTTGGACCGGCAATCCAAACTTCTTTCTTCGGCTTTACATTAACTGGTTTACCCTTCTCTGTGTTTTGATGGGAACAACTAAAAATGATCATTCCGAGAAATAGAATGATTGTTTTTGTAGTGAAATTTAAGTTTTGTCGCATATGATCTAGCTAAAATAACCAAGAAGATCAAAAAAGATATTTTTAGTTGTGTAATATTCCAATTAAAACTCGTTATTATCTAGTTTTACAATTATATATGTTCGATAAATGAATCTGTATTCAAATAAACAAAGGTGGAAACAAGTTCTCTTGTTGGCTGGAATATGTATAGTAGGGCTTATTATTTGGCTTACATCAGTTATTGCTAATAATGTAAAAAAAGCGGAAGTAGAGAAGGTGCAGTTATGGAGCCAAGCCATAAAGAAAAAAGCGGAACTTGTCAGGTTAACAAATGATGCATTTAATCAATTAGCTTCTAAAGAAAGTGAAAAAGTTCGTATTTGGGCTCAAGCAACTAAAGAATTAGAAAAGCCTCTTGGCGATTATGGATTTGCACTACAAATCATTCAAAATAACAACGATATCCCTCTTATTTTAAGAGACGGCTTAGGCCATTATGTTTCACACAAAAACATAAAATTAGATCCCAAAAACACCGTTCTGATTGATTCTTTATGTAGTTCATGGGGTGCTCAAAATAGTCCAATTGAAATAAATTATTTTGAAAATCGCAGACAAAAAATCTTTTATACCAATTCTACAAACTATTTCAAGTTAGAAGTGTTGAGAGATTCATTATTAGATGCCTTTTCGGATGAAATCATGAATAATATAGCACAGTTACCAGTTATATTCTGGAGTGATGAAGGAGATTCTTTAATTGCATCAAATACGGTAAATTTTAATACTCCAAAAGACGAAATGCTAAAGCAGATGAATAATATGCTTGAGGATAACTTACCAATTGAAATCGTTTTAGGTCCTAATCATAAGGGTAAAGTATATTATAATAATTCAGCTATCTTTTTTCAATTACAGTATTTCCCCATCCTTTCTTTAGCTATTGTAGCCTTGTTTTTACTTATTGCTTATTTATCGTTTAGTTCCTTTAGAAAGGCTGAGCAGAATCAAGTTTGGGCAGGAATGGCTAAAGAAAC
>JAYPLD010000002.1:59055-62516 GCA_038129265.1 Crocinitomicaceae bacterium | reverse complement strand
ACGGTTACTTGACCGCTATCTTCATTAAACGATTGAAAATGAATAGCACCCCCATCTTGTTCCACAGCAGGCTGAACATACTCTGCAATGAGGTCCACAATTTTTTGATCGGTAACTGAATTAATTACAGGCTCAGGAATCAACCCAGATGGTACTTCATTATCTGAACTGACCTCTTGTATTTCAGGCATGACTTCCACCGCTTTTTCATTATTGCTTAACCAGTCTCTAATAAATTCTCTTAATTCTAAACTAACGTCAGACCATTCAATGCTATCGTTTTTGTAGACCGTCACGAAGTTGTTAGCGATAAAAATGCTTGTTACAAATGGGAAGTTGAATAAAGCTTCAGCTAAAGAGGAATGACCAACTGCCTCTTGCCTATTTAAAAACTCCACCACTTGCCCTGGATCAACTAACATATGATCTGCCACAAATTTCATGGTGTTTGGGTTTGGAGTCATTTCAGCATAAATGGTAACTGGTCTTTTCATTTTTTAAAATTTTCCGCTAAATTAGAGTAAAGCGCAGATATATGAAACCCCTGATTAAAGAAATTAACGGTACTAAACCTCAATTTGGAGAGGACTGTTATTTTTCTGAAAACGCTACGATTATCGGAGATGTGATTTGCGGAGACAGGTGTAGTTTTTGGTTTAACTCCGTTACTAGAGGAGATGTTCATTATATTAAAATGGGTAATGAAGTCAACGTACAAGACGGAGCGGTGATTCACTGTACATACCAAAAAAGTCCTACTAATATTGGAAATCAAGTCACCATTGGACATAATGCCATTGTGCATGGTTGCACCATTAAAGACCGAGTATTAATAGGTATGGGAGCTATTGTGTTAGATGATTGCATTATTGAAAGCGATAGCATTATTGCAGCAGGTGCGGTAGTCACAATGGGAACGCATGTAAAGTCTGGTGAAATATATGCTGGAGTGCCCGCTAAAAAAGTAAAAGAAGGTGACTTTAAAAATCAACTCCTTGATTTGGCCAATAAATATGTAGCCTATTCAAAGTGGTTTAAAGAGAGTTAACTTAAATCAATAGAAGTAGATTTCAAGCTTTCACCATAAAATAACTTGAGGTGATGATCAAACTTCTGCGTATTTTCAGTAGTTAATAATTTAAGTGTTCCACTAGAACTGATTTTTTTGGCTAGCCTAACATGCCTTTTTAAATAATCATCTAGTTTGTTGGCTACTAAATCTCCCTGTTCCACAAGCCGAACTCCATTTGGTAAATATTTTAAAATAGAATCTTTTAAAATTGGATAATGGGTGCAGGCTAATATTAGCGTGTCTATTTGATCATCTTTTTCAAAAATTTCCTCAATATTTTTTTGAATAAAATACTGTCCACCTGGATCTAGAAAACTATTGTTTTCTACCATAGGTACCCACATGGGGCAACTGTGTTGTGTGACTTTAAGATGTGGAAAAAATTTTCCTATTTCTAAAGCATAACTATTTGATTTTACCGTGCCACTTGTACCAAGCACTCCTACATGACCAGTTTTAGTCATATGACCTACTTCCTCTGTAGTTGGTCTAAGAACACCCAGCACTCTTCTATCAGGATAAGTACGGGTTAAATCGCGTTGTTGAATAGTTCTTAATGCTTTAGCTGAAGCGGTATTGCATGCTAGTATAATTAGAGGACAGTTTTGGTTAAATAAATATTCAATAGCTTCTCTCGTGTACTGATAAACCACATCAAACGATCGACTACCGTATGGGGCTCTTGCATTATCTCCTAAGTATAAATAGTCATATCGTGGCAATAACTTCTTAATGGATTTTAATACGGTTAATCCACCATAGCCCGAGTCAAATATTCCAATAGGAGAGTTCATGGCAAAAAAAAAGCCCAAATGGGCTTTTTATGATTTATTTACCTGCAACGGTAATCCCTAATTTTTTTCTAACCTTATCGCTGATGTCTTCACCTCCAGCATAAAGCAGGGTAGTTACTTCATACACATAATCATAACCTTCTTTTTCGGCTACTTCTTTTACGGCTGTATTGACCTTGATCATGATTTGTTGTAACAACTCTTGTTCTTTTTGTTGTAAACTTGTCTGCGCTTCGTACGCCTTTTTTTCATAGTTCTGCTGTCTTTCCATCAAATCAGTCTCTTTTCTTTTTCTGGTATCTTCAGACATGCCATTTTTATTTTGCTCATAGTCTTGAGCAAACTCAACAATAAGCTTTTGATACATTTCCAACTCTTTGGTTAAATCACTATTGAAACTCTCAAGATCTTTTCTTGCTGATTCATAATCAGGAAGTTCTTGCATAATCACCTGCGAATTCACATGTCCTAATTTTTGTGCGTTAAGACCCAATCCTGTGATCATTATGCACGCAACAACTACATATTTAATTGTTTTCTTCATCATTTATTTTTTTAGTTTTCTAATTATATCGTCACTTTTATCATATTTAGGATCCGCAAACAAGATGTTGGAATGTTTACTTTTATCCAGTACAAAGCTATAATTATTATCTTCTGCTAAAGATTCAATAGCCTTATATATTTTTCTTTGTATAGGTTGTATCAATTCTTTTCTTTTTTTAAAAAGATCACCACCTACACCAAATTTTTTACTCTGATATGTCCTAATTTCTGTGATCAAATCCTCAATTTCTTTTTCACGTTCCTTCTTAGTCTCAGCTGGAAGAAGAATTTCATTTTTCTTTAAATCATTTTTCTTCTTATCTAAAAGCTCATTTTTAACCTTAATTTCATTTTGCCATTTCTCAGAGAGATCATCAATCTGTTTCTGAGCTTTCTGGTAGCTTTCCATTTGATCTAAAATGTACTCGGAATCCACAAAAGCAAATTTCTGGGCATTCACAAAATAAGATGAAAATGTGAATATGAATATGGACGCTATACTAAAGAAATATTTCATTGTCTTATAATTCTCCAATATTCATGCCAATTGTAAAATGGAATTGTCCACGGTACCCATTGGCATTAATCTGAGCATTGTGATTAACTTCTCCTGCGGCACCAGGATCAAGAGGATCAAATCCAAATCCATAATCTAGACCAAGTAATCCAAACATGGGTAAGAAAATTCTAACTCCAAGACCGGCAGATCTTTTTACTTTGAAAGGATTATACTTTTTATAATCATTCCACGAATTACCTGCCTCCAGGAAACTCAATAAATAAATAGTTGCAGATGGATTTAAACTCACCGGGTACCTTAACTCCATGGTATATTTACTTATTAGTCTATCACCTGTGGTAGAAGATACCGTCTGCTCATCATATCCTCTTAATGCTATGATTTCTCTTCCATCCAAATTAAAACCTGATAACCCACTACCCCCTAAATAAAAACGCTCAAATGGTGGTGCACCTATATCCTTATTCCATCCATTTAGTAGACCAAATCCTAATCTTGCATTCACTACTAGTTTTTTATCCCTTGAAAT
>JAYPLD010000002.1:42688-58955 GCA_038129265.1 Crocinitomicaceae bacterium | reverse complement strand
CCCATAGAAACTCCCGTAATTTTAATTAATCTTCTGTTAGGGTTCAACACTTTATTTCCCTCTGTATCCAAAGAATCGTTAATGTGCTTTCTATCATAAGATTGTAGGGAGTGATAGGCTGAAATCGTAAAAGAATTGGGTTTTTTACCCCCAAGCCAAGGCTCTGTAAAAGACATATTATAGCTCTGGAAAAAATAACCACTTGATTGTGCTCTAATGCTTAATCGTTGGCCATCTCCAGAAGGAAGTGGAGACCAAGCTCCTTTTTTGAAAAACTTTTTTGCAGAAAAGTTATTGAATGAAACTCCTAAAGTACCGACAAGAGAATTATTTCCCCAACCACCAGACAATTCAATTTGATCATTGGGCCTTTCTTCTACTACATACTCAATATCTACTGTTCCATCGTTTGGGTTAGGCATAGGATTAACACCTAATTTCTCTGGATCAAAATAGCCATTTTGGGCAAGCTGTCTTTGTGTCCTTATGATAGCATCACGAGAAAACAAATCTCCCGGGTGAGTATACATATCTCGAATGATAACATGATCACTCGTTTTCGTATTCCCAGAAACATTGATGTTTTTGATTCTTGCCTGTTTTCCCTCATAAATTTTTATTTCTAAATCAATAGAATCATTATCCACTCGCTTTTCAATTGGATTTACTTGAAAAAACAAGTATCCATCGTCCATGTACAGTGAACTGATATCCGTTCCATTAGGGTTCATAAATAACTTGGTATCTAAAGTGGATTTATTGTAGGGGGATCCATTTTTAATTCCTAGCAAAGTATCTAGCAATCCGCTTGAGTATTTTTTATTCCCACTCCATGTAATGGAACGAATAAAATAAGCATTACCTTCATCTATAGTCATTTCTAGATTTAGCGATTCGTCATCAAAAAAGTATACCGTGTCATAGGTGATTTTAGCATCTCTGTATGATAATTCGTTGTACTTGTTCAGGATATTTTGCTTATCCCCGTCAAAAAGAGAATATTGAAACTTAGAACGCTTGTAAAATCTATACCATAATTTTTGTTTGGTGTCTTTCATTAGACGTTTAATCTTGTCATCTGACAACGCATAATTTCCATTGATAATAATTTCATTGATTTTAAACTTATTCCCTTTTTCGATATTGATTTTTAAAATCTTGCTGTTGTTGACTAAAGTATCTGATGTGGAGGTTATGTATGATTTTGCGTTGAAATAACCTTTTCCCACAAAATAGTTTTTTGATATATTTTTTACCTTCATTAACAAGGCATCCGTAATTATTTTACCACTGTATAAATCAAGATCATCTCTTAACTGATCGGCTTCAGATTTGGATATGCCTGAAAAACTGTATCTAGACATCCTCTCTCTTTCCTGCAGTCTTATTCTCAAAAACAAATTATTCCCTTGAGATTTATCTTTTAAAATTTCGACATGTTTAAAAATCCCTTGTTCCCACAACTTATCTATGGCTGTGGCAATTTTCTCACCAGGAATGACAATTTTCTCTCCCCTTACTAATCCTGACTTTTGTATAATCATATCATGATCAAAATGAACTACACCATCAACTGTTATAGCAGCGAGGGTATACTCTCTAGGAGTTGTATAGTCCATGAAATCAGTTTGGGCAATGCTTTTATTAGTAAAAAAACATAAAGTGCATATGATTATTAAACTAAACCTACTCATTCACAATTTGTTCTGATGTTTTTCCAAATCTTCGTTCTCTATCTTGATAGTCTTTTATGGCTTTAAAAAAATGCTCTTTTTTAAAATCTGGCCACAACGTTTCTGTAAAATACAATTCCGTGTAAGCAAGCTGCCACATCAAAAAGTTACTTACTCTGTTTTCCCCACTCGTTCGGATTAGAAGTTCAGGGTCAGGGAAATCTGAAGTGCTAAGATAAGAACTGATTAAATCTTCATTTATTGTTTCTACATCCAATTTACCCGAAATGGATTCCTCTGCCATGGTTTTTACAGCTTGAGCAATCTCCCATCTAGAACTGTAGCTCAAAGCTAAAATTAAAGTGATTTTATTATTGTCTTTAGTTCTATCTTTCGCTTTAGCTAGAGCCTCCCTACAAGAAATAGGCAGGATACTGGTATTTCCGATAGTTTCAAGTCTTACTCCTTTTTCATTTAACTCTTCAACTTCATCATAAATCGCTTTTACTAATAAATCCATTAGCGCGGCTACTTCTTCTTTTGGTCTATTCCAATTTTCTGTACTAAATGCATAAAGTGTCAGGTATTTCACCCCGATTTCGGCAGCAGCAGTTAATGATTCTCTAACAGATTCCACCCCATTTGTATGACCAAAGATTCTCATCTCGCCTTTTTGCTTAGCCCACCTGCCATTACCATCCATAATGATAGCCACGTGTTTTGGAATATTATTTTTATCTAAAAAAAGGTCATTCATAAAGCAGCGCGAATTTCATTAAAATAGATGAGAAAAAGAAATATTTTACCAACTTGGGCAAGTTGAATCACTAAAGAATTCATATGTAATAGAAAAACCAAAAACGGTATACCAATCTTTATCAGCAGGATTACCTCTTTGGAGACCATAACTAGACTGATTTATTCCCTCTGGATTTCTAGCTCTATCACTTAACTCCCTTGCTAATGGATCAAGAGCTGATAAATCAGGATATAATCCACTTACATCATCTAAATAATCTGTAAATGTCTTTCGGAATCCATATTCCATTGAAAATGAGGAATGATGACTTAAATTCACTTTTATTCCAATCCCAAATGGGATTACTATTTGGTTTAACGAATATTTTTTTGGAGCCGTTGTTAAAGATGAACCTTGACCTTCAGTGCCCAGCGGTTGTAATTCAATCCACTCACCATTATAACGTGCTTTCGGATTCATACGCATGATGTTGATACCTCCCATAAAATAAGGAGTTCCAAAAGCAGCCTTAGCAGTATTGTTTTGTCCTGGGTGAAATTTAAAAAAATCTATTTCCAACACAGGGCCAAATTCTACCACTGAGGATTTGAAACTTAAATTACGATTAAGTTGTTGAATATTTCCGGATTTAAAATCATCTGCTTTCACCTGATTAAATAACAACTGAAAACGGAGTGAAATTCTATCATTAGGAAAATCTTGCTTAAAAATTCCGCCTATAGCGTAATCAGTTTGGCTGAAATGAGTTCTGTTTAATTCACCGCGGTAGTAAGCACCACCAGCAAAAAGGCCAAATTCTTTTACTTGAGAAGTAGCAGAAGTAAATAAACAACATAAAAGGAGAATTTGACAAACTATTTTTTTCATCATGTTAAAGGTATAAAACTTCACATTTATTACGTGTTAAAAAAACTAATTTCTAGAGTCTTTTCCCCAAAATAATTTATTTCGAATGGTTTTGAAGAAGTTTTGATCCTCTAGTTCAATTAAGCTTAAAGTAAATTCAGCCTTTTTCAATTGAACAGTTTTATTATTATCAACTGTAAAGGATTGACTATCCATGGTTAAAAGAAATTGTCCTTCTCTAGATTCTGCTTTCAACGTAATATTTTCATTATCACTTACTACTAATGGTCTCAAGTTCAAATTATGAGGAGATACTGGAGTAATAACAAAATTATCAGAGCCTGGGGTCAAAATTGGTCCTCCGCAAGACAATGAATAAGCTGTTGACCCTGTAGGAGTGGCGACAATCAAACCATCTGCCCAATATGTATTTAAAAATCGGTCATTTATTTCCGCATGTATTTTCAACATGGATGATGAATCTTTTTTAATCAGGGTAATTTCGTTAAGTGCAAATTGACAAGGTTTATTGAGCAACTCCATTGAGTTATTAAGCTGTAATAAAGTTCTATTATCAATTTTATATTGTTTAGTTGAAATGGCCAGCACAGCTTGATCAATGTCATCCTGAGTAATATTAGCTAAAAATCCTAATCTCCCTGCATTGATACCCAAGATGGGAATTTGACTATCTTTTATCATGGTAGCTGTATCTAAAAAAGTACCATCTCCACCAAAACTTATTAGTAAATCAACTGGGCTTTTAATTAAATCATGATCAGCAAATATCTCTTCGCTTTTATTGGCTAAAAACAACTGATTATAATTCTTTAAATTTTGATGGAAATACAAGTCTGCATTAATCTTCTTCCTAATAGAAGAAACTAATTTTTCTAGAAAGGGTAAATTTTTATCGCTAATAGACTTTCCATATATACCTATTCTTTTCATTAATCAATTTTCAAATAATTCATAAGATGATCATATCTATCTTGATACTCGTTAGTTGTTTCATCGTCTGTGAAGATTTCATAAATATGATAGTCGTACCTTGAAAATGTTTGTAGAACAGGCCCTAATTTACTTTGGTTTAATTTTAAAGTAACTCGAATTTGATTACCATCTGGTACTGTTTCCGTGTAAAATCCCAAAATTTTTGCATTGTTACTTTCCACAATTTGTGCTATTTGAGACATCTGATAGTCAAAATCATTCATTTGTAAAACAATTACAGCCCCCGATTGATTAAAACCCGTATGCAATGCAATCATGTTCATTAGGTGATTAGAAGAGATTGATCCTAAAAAATCATTTTGATCACCAACTACTGGAATTAAAGTTAACAAATGGGTAGACATCAAGTGGATTATTTTATACATGTGAGAAGTTCTCTTCACAGCATATTGGTGCCCCATTAAACTTAACTGGCTTACATGATCACTAAGGGTGTTGTGGTCCAATATCATTTCATCAGATATTAAACCTAGATACTTTCCATCTTTTACAACTGGAAGATGTTTGACCATAAATTCATCCATCCAAGATAGTGCTTTTTCCATGCTTTCTTCAGGAAGAATGGGAGGAACATCATTATGTAATAGCTCAACAGCTTTCATCCTTAACATCAAAAATACAACTAAACTTAGTAAGAAAATAAATTGTCTTTTAATTTTGCATTTATTATGACGAGACTAAGTGTAAATATTAACAAGATTGCAACCCTTAGAAATGCCAGAGGGGGAAATACGCCCGATTTGATAAAACATGCTCTTGATTTAGAAAAATTTGGTGCTCAGGGTATTACGGTTCACCCTAGACCAGATGAAAGGCACATAAAATATGAAGATGTAAGAGCACTAAAAAAAGTACTTTCGGTTGAATTCAATATTGAAGGGAATCCTAAAGAATCGTCTTTCGTAGATTTGGTTTTAGAAACGTTGCCTGATCAAGTCACGCTAGTACCTGATAACACCTCACAGCTCACTTCTGATCATGGATGGGACACCGTAAATGAAAGAAGTTTTTTGTCAGAAATGATTTCTCTTTTTAAATCAAAAAATATTAGGACTTCTATTTTTGTTGACCCCATTAAAGAGATGATTAATGGAGCCGCTATGTTAAACACAGATCGTGTGGAGCTTTATACTGAAAATTATGCGGCTAACTACCATAAAAATCCAGAAGAAGCAATAAAACATTACGCATTTGCTGCCAAGCTGGCCAATGAATTAGAAATTGGAATAAATGCTGGTCATGATTTAAATCTTGAAAATCTCCAATATTTTCATTCTAATGTAGATAACTTATTAGAGGTCTCGATTGGACACGCATTAATTGCTGATGCACTCTATTATGGAATGGAAAATACGGTAAATATGTATTTAAGTAGATTAAAATAATGAAACTACATTTTAAAAAAATTGGATTTGGAGAACCACTTATGATCATACACGGTCTTTTTGGCTCTTCAGATAATTGGGGAATGCTGGGTAAAAAATTTGCAGAAAAATTTACTGTTTATTTAATTGACTTGAGAAATCATGGACGATCACCTCATTCTCCTACTATGAACTATGAATTAATGGCGGATGATCTTCATGAGTTGATACTGGATCATGGAATTGAAAATCCAATACTTTTGGGTCACTCCATGGGGGGTAAAGCCGCTTTACAGTTCAACGAAAAATACAAAAATGTATTGAAAAAGCTCATTGTAGCTGATATTGGAATTAAGTCTTACCCTATGCATCATGACATCATCATAAAAGGACTTAAAAATGTAAATCTGGAATCCATTTCAACCAGAAAAGAAGCTGCTGAATCATTATCAGAATTCGTAAAAGAATTTGGAGTACAGCAATTTTTATTAAAGAATTTGTATTGGATTGAAAAGGAAAAACTTGCTTGGAGAATGAATTTAGATGTCATCATTCAAAATATACAAGAAGTATTAAGCGAAATAAAAACAGAAAACAACTTAACAAAAACCCTCTTTATAAGAGGGGAATTATCCAATTACATATTAGAAGAAGATTTTCCTAAAATAAACGCAGCTCTACCAAACTCTTCGGTTTCTACCATTAAAAATGTGGGACACTGGTTACATGCAGAAAACCCCACAGAGTTCTACGAAATAGTCACTTCATTTATTTCGGAAGGATGATGGTTTAATTAAATCATTTAGTGTATGTAGCAGTACATGTACCTGAACCTGCTAACCCTGCATCATAATTATAATTTATTACGATTTCATCACCTGTATCGTTGATGGTACCTACACCGGAAAGGGTAACATCAAATGACAAGGGTGCTTGCCCCACCGCGAACACATTCTGAGGAATCGTTAGGTTATTGCCATCAATAGTTCCAGTAATTTGACTAATAAATGTATTAAAGTCATCTATGATAAATTCATTCGCTGTGTTTCCTTCGATAATGGTCTGTGTATTATTTATGATATCCTGACCTAATAATTGACAATCGTGACTCACATTATATGAGCTCAACAATGAGCTGACACAAATTTCAACATTAACGATTCGCTCTACGATAGAAACATTATCATTCTCATCCGTAGAAGTATATGTAATTGTATAACTACCCACCGTTCCACTATCTAAATTACTCGAAATATCAATAAGGTTACTGATGTCAGTATCATAGGCATCTATTGATTGAATACCAGGGTCTTCAAATGATTCATTAAGACAGATATTCATAATAGAATCGCCCAACAGAGTTAATTCAGGTGGAGTTTTCTTTTTACCACATGAAAAAAATATGGAAAAAATGAATGCGAATTTAAGCGTGTTTTTTACGTGTTTTGAATTCATGATTTTTTCATTAATGAGTAACAAATTTATAATTTATCTGAACGTTATCCAAAACTAAATGAGCTATGTAAATACCAAATTGCAAGTCGTTCAGTTCAAGAGTGAATGATGATTGTCCATTAATTGAAGCTGTTTTTAAAATAGCACCTTCTATGTTGTAAATAGTAAGTGTTCCGTTCTCTTTTACATTTTCTAGCGATAATGTTTTCGAATAATGGTCGTATTTTATTTCCACGTTTTCTATGTGATTTTCTTCTATCTCAACAGTTCCCCCTAAGACCAAAGACATGGATACAGGCAGGTGATCGCTCATATAGTATAAAGCATCCGCAATTTCCTGTGAAACAGATGAATTCAATCCATCATTTACAGATTGATTAAAATGATTTCCGTCTTGCCCTTCAGCCAGATAGGAATTCTCAAGATATAGAACACCATCTTCTCCACTTATCAAATCTTCTGAAATGAAAATAAAGTCAAACCGATCATCCATACCTCCGTGAGCTCCTCCCGCATAGCCGCCCGAACCTGATCTTGTACTTTGGGTATGGTAATTTTTATACCCGACATTTGTGTGCCAATTTCCCATTCTGTTTATAGGGTCTTTCAAATATAAACCTTGTCCATAGAGTATCTCTTGACAACCAGATTCAGTATGATTGTAAAAATTAAAATCTCCTCCTACAATCAATCTACTGTTCCTATTATTATTTACTAAAAAGCTTTTAAGTATAACCGCGTCTTGATTTCTCCAACTTACATTTGAAGTTTGACTACCCGCTTTTAGGTGAAGAGAATAAAGGTGTAGAAATAATGTATCTTGAGTTGAGGCTAAATTAGACTCATTGTAGTAAAGCACATACTCGCTTATATCTCTAAGGGTAGTGGTAATTTGTTGTTGACTATACAGTGTAAATTTATGGTGATCGTAAAAGAGCATGTTGTCCGTATCTGGACCATCATAAAAAACAGCACTTGAAAATCGATTAACCCCATTCACATTTAGCGCATTGTTTTTAATTAATCCTGCTCCATTAAAAGAAGTCAATTCATTCACAACAAATATATCAGGCTGAATATGGTCTAATACTTTTTTTAGTGTGTCTATTCGGTCTTGTTGTGCAGCAGGAAAATCAAGTAGATTGTAATAGGTTATTTTGACAGTGTCTTGAGCAGATAATAATGACAAATTTATAACCCATATTATAGATAGTAAAATTCGCATTAAACCTTTTTAACTAAGAATAAATATACAGGAAAGTGGTCGCTGTATCCCCCCATAAATGTAGATCCCACATAGGTTCTATTGGGATATCCTTTAAAATTTCCCTTTTTATTTTTTAGAAAAGGTTTATTGAAAATAACGGATCTGTAAAACGTTAAATCGTTATAGTTTTTCTTTTGATCTAAGAGGGAAGATGTTACTATAAATTGATCAAACAAATTCCACTGGTCTCTGTAGGCCAGCGTACCAATACCTTTTTTATAATGCATTCCCATCGTGTTATACAATTCACCCGAATTGACATTTTTAATATCCATTTTTGCCTTTAAAAAGTCTTTGATACTTGGTGAAATGGGATCATCATTAAAATCTCCCATTAAGATAACTTTAGCATTTGGGTCTACTCCTGCTAAAGAATCAATAATAGATTTAGAGAGTTTAGCGGCTTCAATTCTTTTAGGTCTGCTCTTTGCTTCCCCCCCTCTTCTAGATGGCCAATGAATTACAATGAAATGTATTTTTTCACCAAGCATTTTTCCTGAAACCACAAGCTGATCTCGTGTGAAAAAATTGTCTTTATTTGGAATGGTTAAACGAACTGACTTACTAGCTGTGACTTGAAAATGTAGTGGATCATATAGTAGAGCACAATCAATACCCCTTCGGTCAGGACCTTCGTGATGAACAATTTTGTAATTTTTATCAGCGATCGCTTTTTCTTTGACTAAATCCTCCAACACCCTCCGATTCTCAATCTCACAAACCCCTAAAACACTAGGACCTAGTGGAGTTACTTCCTTGCCAATTTTACTGATAGCATGAGCCATATTTTTAAGCTTATGTCGATATCTTTCTGAGTTGAAATTTTTGGGTCCGTGTGGAGTAAAATCTTCTTGTAAGATCTTGTTAGTATCTGGATCAACAATAGTGTCAAATAAATTTTCTAAATTGTAGAAAGCAACACATTCAAGCCCTAAAGATGTAGATTCTGTTTGTTGCGCAAAGGATACCTTACAGAGAAAAAAGGCTGTTAATAAATAAATTTTAATATGCATGCATATAATTTTTACTAATATACTACTTTTGCGACCTCGCAAATGAGAAACCATATTTTTTATACTTTGAGTTACAAAAAGCATACCATTAAGTTAAACCATTTTTTATTGATACTGGTGTTATCTACGATTCATTCAGCATGGTCACAATCAGACTCCATCTTTAATGAAGATAGCGTAGATATACTTGTTCCTGTTTTTACTACTACGGTAGACCTATTAGAAAATGAATCGCAATCACAGGATATCAGTGGATTACTTCAATCTTCTAGAGATGTGTACGTAAATCAAGCGGGGTTTAATTTCAGTGCAGCTCGTTTTAGATTGAGAGGGTACAGTTCTGAAAACACCAGAATGTTTTTTAATGGTATCCCTGTAAATGATCCTGAAAATGGATGGACTATATGGAGTTTTTGGGGAGGGTTAAATGATGTAACCAGATACCCTGAAAATAAGTTTGGAATATCAAGTGCAGATGCCACTTTTGGAAGCGTTGGTGGTTATTCCTACATATCTGCGCTACCGTCTGAGAAAAAAGTGGGTTCGAGATTCTCCTATGCTGCCACAAATCGATCATATAGGAACAGGCTTATGTATACCTACAACACAGGCCTAAATAGTAAGGGATGGGGCTTATTGGTGAGTGGTTCATCAAGATGGTCTGATGAAGGATATGTTCCAGGGACTTACTATAGTTCTGGAAGCTATTTAATGTCCATTGAAAAAAAATGGAATGAAACTCATCGATTTAATTTTATGATTTTAGGTGCTCCTACAGTTCAAGGCAGACAAGGTATAGCTATACAAGAAACATACGACCTCACAGGTGATAATTTCTACAATCCGTACTGGGGGTATCAAACTCAAAATGACGGCTCACTTAAAAAACGAAATGCAAGAACCCGAGACAATCATAAACCATATATGACACTGGGGCATTATTGGACAGTTTCAGACAAATTAGAAATACAATCTAATCTGTATGCTATCACGGGTAAAACTGGTAACACCAATTTGAATTGGTACGATGCGAAAGATCCAAGACCTGATTATTATAAATACTTACCAAGTTTTTTACTCAACGATCAAGGCACCTTATCAGGGTCTCAAATCATAACAAATGAAAATGAATTCAATGCGTTAACATCACTTTGGCAGACACAGGATCCCAATACAACCCAATTAAATTGGGATGGTATGTATAACGCAAACTACAAAAACTTATTCACTCAAAATAATGTGGGTGGAAATCCAGATTCTTCTGTCACCGGTAATCGTTCTAAATATATTATTGAGGAATATAGATTAGATCCTAGACACATCGGGCTAAACACCTTTGGGAAGTACCAAATCAAAGAAAACCAACAAATCAACTTTGGACTTCACATTAGTCAATATATGAGCAAAAATTATCGAATGATAAACGATTTGCTGGGGGGTGATTTTTGGGTCGATATTGATCAATTTGCAGAACAAGACTTTGAAGATCCGAACCTTGCGCAAAATGATTTACAAGAAATAAATAGAGTAGCTAGAAATGGTGATATTTTTGGATACAACTACAACATTCATGTGAATAAAAATGAAGCTTTTGTAGAGTATAACTTGAATACAGCTAAAATTGAAAGCTTTGCAGCAGTCACTTTATCGAACTCTACTTTTTGGAGAAATGGAATCATGCAAAACGGTCGTTTTCCAGAAAACTCATTAGGAAATTCTCCCAAGCAGAAATTTTTCAACTATGGTGCTAAACTAGGGTTTCTGTATAAAATCACGGGTAGGCACCTAATTTCCTTTAATGGTCTATATAAGACAGAGGCTCCCTTTGTAAGAAATGCATATGTGTCACCTAGAACTAGAGATCAAATAGTTCCTAACTTAACCTCAACTGAAATCATTTCTGGTGATTTAAATTATAATGTGAGACTCCCATTTTTAAAAGCAAGAATAACTGGTTTTTATACTGAAATTAATAACCAAACATGGGCAAGATCATTTTATCATGATGAATACAGAACTTTTGTTAATTACATGATGACTAATGTAGACCAACTGTTTATGGGACTTGAATTTGGGTTCGAGAGTAATATCACATCTTCTGTTCAGTTTTCGGGTGCATTTACCATGGGGGATTACCTTTTTAATTCTAGACCTGTAGCTACTGTTACTAGAGACAATTCACAAGAAGTCATAGCAGAAAATAAAACAGTTTATTTTCAAAATTATAAGATTGGTGGTATGCCCCAACAAGCTACTACAGTAGGGCTGAAATACAATGCCCCAAAATATTGGTATGCCGGTGTTAACTTTAATTACTTTGCCGATATTTATTTATCTCCCAACCCTGATAGAAGAACATCAGAAGCTATTGCAGGATACGGAGATGGATATCCTTACATAAACGAGGTCATAGACCAAACCAAACTTGATAATGGAAACGCAGTGAATATGTTTTGCGGGAAAAGCTGGAAGATTTATAAAAACAACTCTTATCTAAGATTAAATTTAAACGTCAATAATGTACTAAACAATACTACTTTTAAAACAGGTGGTTTTGAACAGTTACGCTATGACGCTTCCAATATAGATCGTTTTCCAAATAAGTATGGATACATGTACGGTCGTACCTTTTTTATTATGTTAAGTTATTTATTTTAATATGAAAAATTACTCTCACTTTTTAACCATTCTACTTTGCTTAGGATTTACCATTTCATGTAATAAAACATACGATGAACCACCTGTTGTAGAAATTCCTGAAGGAACAAGAATTTCTATAAGTGATTTAAAAGATATGTTTACTGGATCACCTATCACATTAGACTCAAATTACTCTATTTATGGAAATATTACCTGTGAGGAGACTAACGGTAATTTTTACAAAGAGGCTTATATACAGGATCTTTCTGGAGCAATTAAACTCAAGTTAGATGCTTCTGGCGGCCTGTATATTGGAGATAGTGTTAGAGTAAGTCTGAATGGGGTCACCATGAGTGAATATGGAGATTTAATTCAATTAGATAACATTAGCGTTGACGAGCAAATTGTAAAAATAGCTACGGATAGATTCGTGACTCCCTACACCACAAGTATCAACAATCTAAACATAGAAGATGATCAAAGTAGATTGATAAAACTAGATAGTGTGGAATTTCAATCCACCAATGTAACTTATGCTGATGCTGTAAATTTAGCCACTGGCGAAAGATACCTGAACGACTGTGATGGAAACAGTATTCTAGTTCGCACGAGTGGATATGCGAATTTTGCAGACGATACAGTAGCTTCAGGAAAAGGATCCATTATCGGTATTTTCACCCGATATGGTGCAACTAAACAATTTATCATTCGTGATATTACCGAGGTAAATATGGAAGGTGATCGATGTGGTGGAAGTTCAGGTGGTGGTGGTGGTGGTTCCGGCAATTACATACTAAATAAAGATTTTAACGATGGTTCTGTCACATCCGGTGGCTGGGGAAGCTTTTGGTCAGGAACAACTACAACTGAAAATTGGGGAGAATGGGGAATATTTGGTGGCGATGTGGCTGCTGCAAGCAATTTTGACATCAATACTTTCACAAATTATGCCTGTGAGAGCTGGTTAGTTTCTCCATCTTTTGATTTAACAGGCACATCTTCACCCTATTTAGTGTTTGATAATGTAACAAGATATAATGGTCCTGGACTAGAATTGTACATCTCTTCTAATTATGATGGCTCTAGTGATCCATCACAACAAGGTAGTTGGTTAAATATAACAAGCTATGTTCCTAATTGGGATACCGACTCAGGAGATTGGAGTTTTGTTTCAAGTGGAAACATTGATTTGACTCCATTTATATCAAATAATCTAAACATTGCCTTTAAATACATTGGTACAAACGCAGATGGTGCAACGTGGGAACTTGATAATATTATTGTAAACGACTAAAAGTTATTTTTTATAACCCATTAGTATTTTTTTGGGATCCTTACCCTCAAAAACATGTTCTTCAGGATTCTCTAGTACCTCTTTCACTTTTACTAAAAAGCCAACACTATCTTTCCCGTCTATAATACGATGGTCGTAAGAAAGAGCAACATACATTATTGGTCGAATTTCCACCTTTCCGTTTATCGCTACTGGTCTTTCAACAATATTGTGCATACCCAATATAGCTGATTGTGGAGGATTTATGATTGGAGTACTCAACATGGACCCAAAAACCCCTCCGTTAGTAATAGTAAAAGTTCCTCCCGTAATCTCCTCTATGGAAATTTTACCATCTCTAGCTTTAATAGCTAAGTCTTTAATAGTAGATTCAATTTCCAATAAATTCATTTCTTCTGCATTTCTCAATACTGGCACCATTAGTCCCTTTTCAGTACTAACCGCTATGCCTACGTCAGCAAAATTGTATGATATCATATGATCACCGTCAATCATGGAATTTACTGATGGAAATTCTTGAAGAGCAATGGTACAAGCTTTGGTGAAAAAGGACATGAATCCTAAACCAATACCGTATTTTTCTTTGAATTCGTCCTTATATTTTCCTCTTAAGTCCATAATGGGCTTCATATTCACTTCATTAAAAGTGGTTAACATAGCCGTCTCATTTTTGACCGAAACCAATCTTGATGCAATTTTTCGTCTAAGCATACTCAACTTTCTGATCTGGCTTTTTCTATTTCCTTCTTCGGGAAGGCTAGCTAGTAATTGAAGAATATCTTGCTTTGTAATCCTACCTCCTTTTCCTGTACCTTCAATCATTTCTACTTGAACATTTTGTTCATCCATGATTTTCTTAGCTGCTACACTTGGATGTCCAGCTGCATAGGATTTTGGTACCGTAGGAGCTAATGAACTTGTGACAGATGGAGAAGGGTTTGGTGCTGGAGAAGTTTGCTTCGGTTTTGAAGAACTATTATTGCCTTCAGGCTTAGCAGCCGAAGTATCTATATGACAAACCACTTGACCAACCGCTACTACATCTCCTACCTCAGCTTTTAATGTGATAACACCTGATTGTTCGGCAGGCAGTTCCAATGTGGCTTTATCAGAATCAACTTCTGCAATAGTTTGATCTTTTTCCACGTAATCTCCATCTTCAACCATCCATTCGGCAATTTCAACTTCTGAAATTGACTCTCCTGGACTTGGTACTTTCATTTCTAAAACTGACATATTATTTCTTTTTTGTGTAAGACATTACTTTATCAATTATGGCATTATGCCTAATCTCATGTACTTTGGGCGATCCACTAGCAGGACTTCCTGACTCCATTCTAGCGTGACAAACAATTGGCGTAAATTGCCATTTTCTTAATATAAATGACCATGCACCCATATTTTCTGGCTCTTCTTGTGCCCATACATATTTAGCAGATTCTCCGTATTTTTTAATGATTTCTAACAATTGGTTTTCTGGAAAGGGGTAAAGTTGTTCTAATCGAACCAAAGCTATATTTTCTGCTTCAATCGTTTCATATTTTTCTAATAAGTCGTAGTAAAACTTACCTGAGCATAATACTACGGTATCCACTTTCTTAGCATCTGCGGTATGATCATCAATTACTTCACTGAAAGATCCATTTGCTAATTCCTTCATGGACGAAACTGCTCTTGGATAACGAAGTAACTTTTTGGGAGTAAATACCACTAACGGCTTCCTGAATGGACGCATTTGTTGTCTTCTTAGTAGGTGAAAATAATTAGAAGGTGTAGTACAATTGGCTACTTGCATATTATATTCAGCACAAAGTTGGAGGAATCGCTCCATTCTTCCAGAAGAATGTTCAGAGCCCATGCCTTCATAACCATGTGGTAAAAGCATGACTAACCCATTTGGGGTACCCCACTTATCTTCAGCAGCACTTAAAAATTGATCTATAATGATCTGTGCACCATTAAAAAAATCTCCAAATTGAGCTTCCCAAATAGTTAACCCGTTTGGCGTGTTAAAAGAGTACCCATAATCAAATCCCAAAACAGCATATTCAGATAGTAAAGAATTATATATGTTAAATTTACCTTGATCTTCACTTATCAAACTAAGGGGTATGACTTCTTCTTCGTCATCTTCAGTTTTTACCACAGCATGTCTATGAGAGAAGGTTCCTCTCTCCACATCTTGCCCTGAAATTCGAACTGAATAGCCATCTTGTAGTAAAGTAGCATAAGCCAATAGCTCACCCATAGCCCAATCTAATTTATCGGATTCAAGCATGGCTAGCCTATCATCAAATAACTTCAGAATTTTTCTAAAATACTTTTTCCCTTCAGGTAAATAATTAATTTTTTTCGCTAACTGTATAAGCCTTTTTTCATCATATCCTGTATCTGGAGACTTGACAAAATCTTCCTTTTTAGATTTTCTAAAATCTTTCCAAACCTCTTCCAAAAAATTGGTGATTTTAGCTTTTTCAATTTGCTTGGCCTCAGCTAACCTTTCTTGAAGCATATCGTCAAATTCTTTCTCCATTTCAACTCCCTCATCACGACTAACTACCCCTTGATCTATAAGTTGGTTTAAATAAATTTCTCTAGGATTAGGGTGACTCGCAATGGCCTTATATAGTTTTGGCTGAGTAAATTTTGGTTCATCACCTTCATTGTGTCCGTATTTTCTGTAACATAACAAATCCACAAAAACATCTCTGGAAAATTCTTGTCTGTAACGCAGGGCAATATCTATAGTTTGTACTACCGCTTCAATATCATCCCCGTTGACATGAAAGACTGGACTGAGGGTTGTTTTTCCTACATCCGTACAATATGTACTTGATCTTGCATCTAAATAATTTGTAGTAAAACCAACTTGATTGTTTATGACGATGTGTAAGGTTCCGCCTGTTCTGTATCCATCTAATTGAGCCATTTGCACCACTTC
>JAYPLD010000002.1:40369-42588 GCA_038129265.1 Crocinitomicaceae bacterium | reverse complement strand
TGTGTAAGGTTCCGCCTGTTCTGTATCCATCTAATTGAGCCATTTGCACCACTTCATACACAATCCCTTGACCAGCTATAGCAGCATCTCCATGAATGAGAATAGGTAGAATTTTTCTTTCGTCTCCGTCTAACTCATGATCAATTTTTGATCTTGTAATTCCCTCAACAACAGGATCAACCGCTTCAAGATGAGATGGATTTGGAGCAAGCGTTATTTTCACTTGATGTCCAGCATCCGTTTCGACTTCCGATGTAATACCCAAATGATACTTCACATCACCATCAAACAAAGTATCATCATCATATTCTTTACCCTCAAATTCGGTAAAAATACTTTCGTAGGTTTTATTGAAAATATTAGCTAACACATTCAATCTTCCTCTATGGGCCATACCTACTACAAATTCCTTAAGACCTAAAGCAGATCCGTTTTCAATTAATGCATCTAATGCAGGAATTAAGGATTCAGCTCCTTCAATTGAAAATCTTTTTTGCCCAACAAACTTTTTTTGTAGGAATTGTTCAAAAACATTAGACTGATTTAGTTTGTGTAAAATGTGTTTTTTTTGATCCTTAGTAAATTGAGGTCTATTTTTAAGTTCAATTTGTTTTCTTATCCATTCAACTCTTTCGGGATGTCTTATGTATTGGTATTCAATACCAATAGATTGACAATACGTTTCTTCTAAGTGAGCTATGATTTCATTTAAGGACGAAGGTCCTATTCCTACTTGGTCACCTGCTTGAAATACAGTTAACAAATCATCCTCATCAAGACCAAAGTTTTTTAAATCTAAGGTTGGGCTGTATTTTCTTCTTTCTCTTACAGGGTTGGTCTTAGTAAATAAATGTCCTCTAGTGCGATATGCATTAATCAAATTTATAACCCTGAACTCCTTTTTTACTATGGATGGAACTTCATCAACCTCATCATAATTAAATTTAGCAAATTCATATCCATCGAAAAACTGTCTCCAGCTTGGTTCTACTAACCTTTTATCAACTAGATATTTTTGATGCAGCTCATCTACATAATCACTATCAATGCTATTTAGAAAAGAAAATCGATCTAGGCTCATTCCAAAACAAAGATGCAAAATATTTATTTGAAAATAAACCTGAAATCACTTTCTTTTTTACCCTATATAAAACAGCATTTTTACTGATCTTTTTATCCTATTTTGACAGATAATCCGTTGGACAATTTATCACAGTTTATTTGACATGCTTATATTCGTTTGAAATGAAAAGCAAAGTACTCATCACAGGTGGTTCTGGACTTATAGGATCAAGATTAACTCAAAAACTAATCGCAAATAATTATGACGTAGTACACCTAACAAGGTCCAAAAATTCAAAGCATGATGTAAAAACATATGAGTGGAACTGGGGGAGAAAAGAAATTGATGAGAACTGCCTTGATAACACTAAAGTTATTGTCCATCTAGCGGGTGCTGGCATCGCAGAAAAACCTTGGACACAGAAAAGAAAAGAAACCATTGTAAAAAGCAGAGTGCTAACTACCCGACTATTACATGAAGTCATACAAAAACATAAAATAAAATTAAATTCTTTTATATCAGCTTCAGGAATAGGTGTTTATGGTGCAATCACCAATGAAAAAGTATACTGTGAAGATGATGAAGCTTATCATGATTTTATTGGAAATTGTTGCAAACAATGGGAAAGAGCAGCTGACTTATTTCTAGATGACACGAATGTATATAAACTTAGACTGGGTATTGTTCTTGATAAAAACGAAGGAGCACTACCAAAAATGAGTTCAATGATCAAAAAAGGACTTGGTTCACCACTAGGATCAGGCAACCAATATATGCCTTGGGTACATATTGATGATGCAGTAAATGCCTTTATGAGTGCCATTGAGAAAAAAATAAATCCTGGAACCTATAATGTTGTTAGTAGCCAACACTGTAATAATAAAGAATTCACTGCTGCTGTTGGAAATGCCTTAAATAGAAAAATCAGGTTGCCAAATGTTCCTCGATTCGTTTTAAAATTTATTTATGGTGAATTAGCGGATATATTATTGGAAGGAAGTAGAGTTTCAAACGAGAAAATCAAGTCTCAAGGCTTTAATTTCAAATATGATCAAATTGAAACTGCCCTTAGTGAAATTTACACCTAGTAATTTCTATCCAACCTAGTAATTTCTATCCATCAGATTTTTTGCAAATGACATCAACACTTCTTTAC
>JAYPLD010000002.1:15385-40269 GCA_038129265.1 Crocinitomicaceae bacterium | reverse complement strand
TTTTATCTCATTCACTATTTCTTTCTCCTCAATATCATTGGATTCATAAAGTGAGTTTACATGGATTTTTTCTTCTTCGGATAACTGATTTAACATGGAAATAAACATGAGTGTCTTCTTTTTTTCTAAAATATCACCCCCTATTTTTTTTCCAAATTTTTCACCAATAGGATAGGCATCAAGGATATCATCATGTATTTGGAATGCAATTCCTAAATTGATACCAAAATTATACAACAATTGTGCATCCGTTTCAGTTGCACCTCCCACCATGGCCCCCATTTTTAAGGCACAAGCCACTAAAACCGCCGTTTTTAATTTTATCATATTAAGATACTCCTCTTCACTTACCTCACTTTTTTCTTCAAAGATCATATCCAACGATTGACCTTCACAAACCTCAATAGCAGTCTTGTGAAAAACGGAATGAATAGGCTGATTGGATGACTTAGATTCAGTTAAAATCTGATTAACAAGTGCATACAATAGATCTCCTGAAAGAATAGCGTCATTAGTAGACCACTTTTCATGAACTGTTTGTTGCCCTCTTCTCAACGTTGCTTCGTCCATTATATCGTCATGGACTAAAGTAAAATTATGAAACAGCTCAACCGCCATGGCTTCTTTTATAGCTAAAGCAGGATCACCTCCATATAAATCTGCTGCTAATAATGTAAGAGAGGATCTAAATCGTTTGCCACCTAGATTTACTATATATTTTATGGGTTCATATATAGTATAACTAGGAAGTGAATCTAGGTATTTGAGTAATGCCTCATCAATGATTTCTTTGTATCTCTCTAGCATTTATTTAGTTGATTAAACTCATTAAATAATTACCATATCCGCTCTTAAGAAGAGGTAATGCTAATTCCTTTAACTGGTTTTCATCTATAAAGCCATTTGAATATGCCACTGCCTCTATACAACCTACTCCCATACCTTGTCTTTCTTCAATGGTTTGAACAAAATGGGAAGCTTGCATCAATGAACGGAAAGTCCCTGTATCTAGCCAAGCAACCCCTCTACCTAAATTTTTTACTTTAAGGTTTCCCTGCTCAAGATATACCTTGTTAACATCTGTAATTTCATACTCCCCACGTGAGCTAGGCTTTAAATTTTCTGCAATTTGGATAACTTCATTGTTATAAAAATAAAGTCCAGGAACGGCATAATTAGATTTTGGATTAGTTGGTTTTTCTTCAATGGATAACACATTTTCGTTTTCATCAAATTCAACTACTCCATAACGCTCAGGATCATTAACCCTGTACGCAAAAATTAAGCCCCCTTCAGGATTGGCTGAAGATTCCAATTTTTTTCCCATTCCAGATCCAAAAAAAATATTGTCTCCTAATATTAAAGCTACTTTATCTTTACCTATGAAGTTTTTCCCAATTACGAATGCCTGAGCAAGTCCATTCGGCTCAGGTTGTATTTGGTATTCAAACCTACAACCTAACTTGGAACCGTCTCCAAGTAGATGTTGAAACAAAGGTTGATCATGCGGGGTAGTAATGAAAAGGATTTCTCTTATACCAGCATGCATTAAAGTAGATAATGGATAATAAATCATTGGCTTATTATAAACAGGCATAAGCTGTTTACTCACTGCTAGTGTTAATGGGTGAAGCCTTGTCCCAGATCCTCCTGCTAAAATTATTCCTTTCATGATTACAATTTATTCCATTCTATGTCTTGATCATCTTGAAAAAGATCTTCTGATTCTTTAAAGTTTTGCGTTAAAATTCTTTTTTCTAAGCTTAATAATAACGAAGGTAACAACACTAAGTTGGTTAACATGGCTACAAATAATGTAAGTGAAACCAATAATCCCAACGCTTGGGTACCACCGAAATTAGATGCTGTGAAAATAGAAAATCCAAAAAATAGAATAATAGATGTATAGATCATACTAACACCTGTTTCTCTAATTGATGTTTCAACCGACATTCTTATATTATGATTTTTTAACTCCTGTCTATATTTTGCTAAAAAATGTATAGTGTCGTCAATAGAAATCCCAAATGCAATACTAAAAACGAGAATAGTGGAAGGTTTTATTGGAATACCAAAGTAACCCATCAATGCAGAAGTGAAAATGAGCGGCAACAAATTTGGAAGGAGGGAAACCAACACCATTTTTAAGGATCTAAAAAGGAAAGACATCAGCAGGGCTACTACTACAATAGCTATCATTAAACTAATAAAAAGATTATTCACTAAATAAGTTGTACCCTTTGCATAAATCACTCCTGTTCCGGTTACTTGAAGATCAATTTTTAATTCATCTACTGCTTTTCTAACAGCACTTTCAAATGCATCAAAACCAAAATTTTGTTTCAACTCAGCCAGTTCAGTAGGGAACTCTACTATTCCAGCTTGTTCATCCGTTGAAAGTTGATTTTGGACCATATATTTAACATTGTTATGGCTATTATAAAAATCAAACATCTCTTTTTCGGACTCCACTACTTTAAATTGTGAAGCTTCAGGATTGACTATACTATCAACATACATATTTATTCTTGAAATTAAACTGTCCATAGCAGCTGTCCCTATATCCGCAATTTGCATAGTTATTCTCGTAGTCTTGTGATCTGAATTTAAAAACGTTTTTACAAAACCATTACTATTATCAATTATCGAATCAGAGAAGGTATTCTTGAAATAAATAGAGTTAATTATCCTTGAAAAATACCTCTGATCTTTTGATTTACTAAAATCCAAATCATATTTTGACTTTTTTCCATTTGCGTAAGATTGTGAAATAAACTTCATTGCATCAACAATGGAGAGTGATTTAGACAAATATTCTTCACTTTTCAACTGCTCTTGTAGCTTTTGAATTTTAGCAATGTTTGAAAAATTATCATACACTACGCTATTGAAGGTTAGTATTATTTCAAATGGAAGAACTCCATTTAATTCTTTTTCAAAAAACTTTAAGTCCTTCACAACTAAATCATCATTTGGTAAATCATCTACTATATTTCCAGTTGTATGCATTAAAGACATGCCATAAATGCCAGCAATTAATAAGGCAGTTGTTACTAAATAAACTTGCTTTCTTTTCTGAGTGGCAAAATAAACTAATGAATCTAATACCTTGAACATCCATTTTCTATCTAAATGCTCAGTATGCTTACCTTTTGGTTCAGGTAAATAACTAAATATTATTGGGACTAGACAAATACTAATAATAAACATGCAAATGATATTGATGGATGCTACTACACCAAATTCCTTCATGATTGCTGAATGGGTAAATATAAAGGTGCCAAAACCCATTGAGGTAGTAGCATTAGTCAAAAAAGTGGCATTTCCTACTTTTTGGATTACTCTATCAAGGGCCTTAATTTTCTTACCATGACTTTTAAATTCCTGTTGAAATTTATTGATGAGGTAGACACAGTTTGGTATACCTATTACAATTAACAGTGGCGGAATAAGACCCGTTAAAGCGGTTATTTCATAATTGAAAAGGCTTAAAACTCCAAGCGACCAAACTACGCCAATAGCCACTACAATCATTGAAATGATAACTACTTTAATGGATCTAAAAAACAGCAACAACAATAAAGCAGTTACTAGCATTGCAAGTAAAATAAAAACTTTCAATTCTTTCTGAACGGTGGTCATCATCACAGATCTAATGAACGGTAAACCAGAGAATTTTAAGTGTGAAAAATAATCTGAATACGAAAGTGCCTTTGACCTAATATCTTCTATTAAAGTACCCCTGTTATTAGAGTTGAAAATTTCTTTATTCAAGAACAACATCATAAAGTGCAAATCTGATGAGTCTTTGTATACAATATTATTATAGAATTCAAGGTTTTTAATTATCCCTTTTATGCTATCTACCTGTAATTGTGATAGAGGATGTTGATTAATGATTTCTTTAAGGGCAAATTTAGCGTCTGACTTATCTTTTATTATATTATAAAGGTGAGCTTCGGAAAAAATGGAATCCACTACACATTTATAATGAGGTGTTTCCGTTTCTGAAACATTTACTTTTATATTTTTCAAACTATCTGCTAACGCTAGCCAAGCGTTGAATCTACTTTCTGTATAAAATTCAGGCTCATCTGTAGCAATAACCACCATCATTCCATCAATACCAAAATTGGCTTTGAACTTTTCATAAGCAAGAAAAGTAGGGTCATTTTCGGGGAGAAGTTTATTGAACTGATACTGTAACTGAACTTTGGTGGATTGAAAACCCATAAAAGCAGTAATCAAAAAGAGAATACACAATATCAGAATACGATTTCTTAGTATGAGAATAGAAATCTTTCTCCACATATTTTTTTTTTGCTAATGTATTAATTAATACTGTAGTTTATTGGTTCTCATCATAAATGATTTTAGTATTTTTAAATTCTATCAGACCTCATTTTATAAATACCCTTAACATTTTAAATACCATCACCTTAATTAGATTGGTCAATGCTTTGAAACTGTTTTTTAGCTACCAAATAGCTGTCTTACTTAAGAAGCCTATTCATTTTGGATTTCCAATGGCCTTAAGTATAGAGCCCACTACAGCTTGTAACCTTGGATGCCCTGAATGTCCAAGTGGACTCAAACAATTTACAAGGAAAACTGGAAATCTAACGCTTGAACTTCATCAGAAGATAATTAACGAATCATACAAAAATTTAATGTACGTAAATTATTATTTCCAGGGAGAACCATATATAAATCCTAATCTCTTTGCTATGATTAGTCATTCCACTTCCAAAAATATTTTTTGTTCCACATCCACAAATGGTCATTTCCTGACAGATGAAAATTGTAAAAAAACCATTCATTCAGGATTACAAAATTTAATTATTTCAATAGATGGTAATTCTCAAGAAAGCTATGTTGAATATCGCAAAAATGGTGATTTTGAAAAAGTAAAAAAAGGAGCTAAAAACTTAGTGAATTGGAAAAACAAATTAAAAAGTAAATATCCGCACATCATTTTACAATTTTTGGTTGTAAAGACGAATGAACATTTAATTAGTGAGATGAAAGCGTTATGTGATGAACTTGGATTAAATGAATTCAGAATTAAAACAGCACAGTTTTATGATTTTCAAAATGGGAATCCACTTATGCCTTCAAATGAACAGTATTCTAGATACAGGAAGAAAAAAAATGGACAATATGAACTTAAAAATAAGTTCAAAAACCAGTGCTGGAGAATGTGGAGTAGTTGTGTAGTTACGGTAAATGGTGAAGTTGTTCCTTGTTGTTTTGACAAGGATGCAAAATATCAACTAGGTAAGTTAAAAGCAAAAAGTTTAAAAACAATATGGACTAGTGAAGATTATACTCATTTCAGATCTAAAATTTTGACCAATAGAAATGATGTTGATATTTGCAAGAATTGTTCTGAAGGCTCAAAAGTATGGGCATAAAAAAAGCCCTTATTTAAGGGCTTTTATCTTAAATAAATAATTATTTACTCGTGATCATGTCCTTCGTGATCAGCATGATCCTCAGTAGCTTCTTCTACTTCATCCATCATTTCAGAAGTTACACTATCAAGTGAATCTGACATCATTTCCATTTCATTAACTGCAGAATCAACAGTAGCTTCAATTTCTTCAAGAGCTTGATCTACGATAGCATCTAACTCTGCTTCCATCTGAGCTTCTAACTCTGCTTCTGAAACACCACTACCGCAAGAAAAAGCAAGCAAAGCAAGTGGTAAAATCCAAAATTTTTTCATGTTTTATTAAGTTTAAATTTGCAAATTAAGTTTCAAAACTAAACTATTTTTACGAATAGAGAAGAAAATCAATTAATAATCGATTAAACCTTCATGATATCCTCTTCTTTTACAGCAACTAATTCATCTACTTTTGTAGAATAAGAATTAGTTAGATTTTGAACATCGAGTTCAGCATTTTTGACTGCGTCTTCGCTTAATCCCTCGTCTTTAAGCGATTTGACCATATCATTTGCATCTTTTCTTTGCGTTCGCAAACTAACTTTTGCATTTTCGCCCTCAGCCCTTGCTCTTTTCACCAGATCTTTTCTTCTTTCCTCTGTTAATACTGGAACTGAAATAATAATAACTTCTCCATTATTTTGTGGGTTTAATCCCAAGTTAGCATTAATAATGGCTTTTGTAATTTCATCTAGCAAGCTTTTTTCCCATGGTTGAACGGTTAGTGTTCTTGGGTCTAAAGTACTTATGTTTCCTACTTGGGATAAAGGAGTTGGAGAGCCATAATAGTCCACCCTAACTGTATCTAACATGGAAGGGTTTGCTCTTCCTGCTCTAATTTTACTCAATTCTGAATTTAAATGAGAAATGGCTTTCTTCATTCCATCTTCAGCTTCTTCTAAAATCATGTTTATTTCTTCCATCGTATTTTTTTAAACCGTAACTAAAGTTCCTATTTCTTCCCCTGTTATGACTTTTTTTAGGTTGCCAGTCTTATTCATGTTAAATACGATAACAGGCAATTCATTTTCCTTACAGAGTGTGAATGCAGTCATGTCCATAACTTTTAAATTTTTCTCGTAAGCTTCGTCAAAAGTTATCGTGTCAAATTTTTTGGCTGAAGCATTTTTTTCGGGATCCTGATCATAAATACCATCAACTCTTGTCCCTTTAAGAATCACTTCTGCATCAATCTCAATTGCTCTAAGTGAAGCTGCAGAATCAGTCGTAAAAAAAGGATTTCCAGTCCCAGATCCGAAAATAACTATTCTACCCTTTTCCAAATGTCTTACTGCTTTTCTTTTAATAAAGGGTTCTGCAATTTGTTTCATCTCAATGGCAGACTGAAGACGTGTGTATAAACCTACAGATTCTAAAGCCGCTTGTAAAGCCATGCTATTAATCATGGTAGCTAACATACCCATGTAATCTCCCTGAGTTCTTTCCATACCACCTCGTTCTGCTTGCACGCCTCTAAAAATATTTCCTCCACCAATTACAATACCAATCTCAGCACCTAGATCGGCAATCTCTCTTATTTCCTCAGCATATTGCATTAATCTATTATTATCAATACCAAATTGCTTATTCCCCATTAAGGCTTCTCCACTAAGTTTAAGTAAGATTCTTTTATATTTCATTTATTTAATTTTGAGCAAAAAAAAGAGAGCTTAAAGCTCTCTAAATATAGATAATGTTCTTAAATCGAAAGCGAATAACGCTTAAAATCTGTGACTTTAAGATCTGGATTACTTTCTTTTAAAAACTGAGATACTGTTTTTTTGTTATCTCTGATAAAAGCCTGATTTAACAATGTAGTTTCTTTAAAAAACTTATTCAATCTACCTCTAGCAATTTTTTCTGCCATTTGCTCTGGCTTTCCTTCCTGAATAGCTAAGTCTTTTCCTATTTCAATTTCTCTCTCAATAACTTCTTGTGGTACTGAGTCTTGATCTAGCGCAATAGGATTCATAGCCGCAACTTGCATAGCTACTTGTTTACCTTCATCTTCTGCATCAGCAGTAAGACCAACCATAGATGCAATTTGATTTCCAGGATGATTATATGCTACAACCCTTTCAGCCGAAATTCTTTCAAAATAAGAGATTTCAATTTTTTCACCAATTACACCACTTTGCTCTGTTATTTTTTCTGCAACAGTAAGGTCAGATCCTGCGTAATTTGAATTTAATAAGTCATCTAAATTTGATGAGCTATTAGATATAGCTAAATCTAGTATGGCATTGGCAAAGTTTCCAAAATCATTGTTCTTTGCAACAAAATCAGTTTCACAATTAAGACAAATAAGATATCCTGTATTGCCAGAAGACTTAGAAATTACTAATCCTTCTTTAGCATCTCTATCTCCTCTTTTTGCAGCAATTTTTTGACCTTTCTTTCTAAGAAAATCGATTGCTGCTTCTAAATCACCGTTGGATTCTTGCAAAGCCTTTTTACAATCCATCATTCCGGCACCAGTTTTTTTTCTTAATTCATTTACGTCTTTAGCAGTAATATTCATTTTTAAATGTTTTATAAAATCAAATTTATTCTTCCGATTTTTCAGCAACCACAGCTTCTTTTTCGGCTTTCTCTTTAGCTAGTTTTTCTTTGTTTTGTTTTCTTTCTCCTAAACCTTCCTTAATAGATTCACATAAATGACCAACGATTAAATCAATTGATTTTGTAGCGTCATCATTAGATGGTATTAAAAAGTCAATGCCTTCAGGACTTGAGTTCGTATCTACCATTGCAAAAACGGGGATGTTTAAGTTTTTTGCCTCTGCTAAAGCAATGTGCTCTTTCTTTACATCAACTATAAAAATAGCAGCAGGTAACCGGTTCATGTCTGCAACACTTCCAAATACCTTACCGATTTTTTCCCTTTGTCTAGTCAATTGTAGTCTTTCTCTCTTAGACATAGTATCAGCAGTACCATCTTTCATCATTTTATCAATAGAAGACATTTTTTTGACAGTCTTTCTAGTGGTTTTAAAATTGGTAAGCATACCCCCTGGCCATCTTTCTGTGATAAAGGGCATATTTACCTCGGTTAACTTAGATGAAATGATTTCCTTAGCTTGCTTTTTAGTTGCAACGAATAGAATTTTTCTACCAGATTTTGCGATTTGTTTCATCGCATTAGAAGCTTCTTCAAGCTTTACTAGTGTTTTGTTAAGGTCAATTACGTGAATACCTTTTTTTTCATCGAAAATGTATGGAGCCATACTTGGGTTCCACTTTCTCTTAAGATGCCCGAAATGCACTCCCGCATCCAGCATAGTTTCAAAAGTTACTTTTGACATTTTGTTTACTTTCTTTTTACTGTTTTACTTTAATCAGCAGACGTGAAGTAGCAATAATTGGTCTCCACATCTTAGATACTAAACCACGTACCCTGGTACGTTTTATATAATTATCTTTTACTAAATTGAAATTTCTTTCTTGCCTTAGGCTGGCCTGGCTTCTTACGCTCTACCATTCTAGGATCTCTAGTCATCAAACCCTCAGCTTTTAAAAGAGGTTTATATTCTTCATTAATTTCAACTAATGCCCTTGATATAGCAAGCCTTATAGCTTCAACTTGTCCCGTAGTTCCACCACCATTAACATTGATAGTAGCATCATATTTTCCAGTTGTGCCTGTTAATGCGAAAGGTTGGTTAATCTTATACTGAAGTACATCTGTAGAAAAATACTCTTTTTGATCTCTTTTATTAATGGTAATTTTTCCTTTACCCGCTTTTAAATAGACTCTTGCAACGGATGATTTTCTTCTACCTATTTTGTTTATAATCGACATGTAATAATTAGTTAAGTTCTACTTTCTTTGGTTTTTGAGCAGCTTTATCGTGTTCACTTCCCACAAAAACATGGAGATTAGTGTATAATTTTCTACCTAATCTATTTTTTGGTAACATACCTTTAACTGCTTTTTCTATTAATCTTTCTGGAAATTTTGCAAGAAGATCTGTAGCATTAATTGATCTTTGTCCTCCAGGATATCCAGTATGTCTAATGTATTCTTTGGATTCCCATTTATTCCCAGATAATTTTACTTTTTCTGCATTAATCACTACTACATTATCACCACAATCAACGTGTGGAGTGAAATTAACTTTATGCTTTCCTCTGATCAATGTGGCTATTTTACTTGCAACTCTTCCAAGAGGTTGATCAGCAGCATCAACTAACAACCACTCTTTGTTTGCGGTTTCTTTGTTAGCAGATAATGTTCTATAACTTAAATGACTCACTTTTCTTTAAATTTTGATTAACGGGCTGCGAAGATATGATATAATTTCGATACTAACAATTCACTTTTAATATTTTTAAAAGATAAATTAACTTATTACTTCCAACTCTTTTCCAACCTTAATAAAAGCAGCTATAGCTTTATCCAAATGATGCTTTTCATGAGCAGCAGAAATTTGTGTTCTAATTCTGGCCTTACCCTTTGGAACAACAGGATAAAAGAAACCTATAGCATATACCCCCTCTTTTAGTAATAAATCGGCAAAACGTTGCGATAAACTAGCATCGTAAAGCATAATAGGAACAATAGGAGAATCTCCTTCTTTAACATCGAAACCAGCCTCAATTATTTTTTCTTTGAAATAAGCAGTGTTACTTTCTAATTTATCTCTTAACTCAGTTGAGGAGCTTAAAATTTCAAATACTTTAATGGCAGCACCTACTATAGAAGGAGCTAGAGAGTTAGAAAAAAGATATGGTCTAGATCGTTGTCTTAACATCTCAATAATTTCTTTTTTACCAGTTGTATATCCACCCATAGCACCACCAAGAGCTTTTCCTAGAGTACCTGTAATAATGTCAACTCTATCCATTACACCGTGATATTCAGGAACACCCCTACCTGTTTCACCTATAAATCCAGCAGAATGGCACTCGTCAGTCATTACAAGAGCATCATATTTATCCGCTAAATCACAAATTTCATTCATTTTGGCAATATCACCATCCATAGAAAAAACTCCATCTGTAACAATAATTCTATGTCTATCAGATTGAGCAGCTATTAATTGCTTTTCTAAATCTTGCATATCGCTATGTTTATAACGATATCTATTTGCCTTACACAATCGAACACCATCGATAATTGATGCATGGTTCAGCTCATCAGAAATAATTGCATCTTCTGGACCAAATAAAGGTTCGAAAAGTCCTCCGTTAGCGTCAAAAGCTGCTGCATACAAAATGGTGTCTTCAGTATGATAAAATTCAGCAATCTTTCTTTCTAACTCTTTATGGATATCTTGGGTTCCACAAATAAATCGTACAGAGGACATTCCAAAACCATGTGTGTCTAATGCATCTTTGGATGCTTCGATCACATCTGGGTGAGAAGATAATCCTAAGTAGTTATTAGCACACATGATGACTACCTCATCTTTATTTTCTACATGGACTTGAGCTCCCTGAGGAGAAGTAATAACTCTTTCCTTTTTAAAAAGACCAGCTTCTTTAACATTTTCTAGTTCTTCTTCTAGATAAAATTTAAGTGATTTATACATGTTTCAACTTTTAAACAACCCCTTGGTCAATCATAGCATCAGCAACCTTCACAAAGCCTGCAATATTAGCTCCTTTGACATAATCTATATATCCATCTTCCTGCTTGCCAAAGTTGACACATTGTTTATGAATATCTAACATAATATTATGGAGCTTTTGATCAACTTCCTCCCTAGTCCAATTAAACCTTAACGAATTTTGTGACATTTCTAATCCAGAGGTAGCTACACCACCGGCATTAGAAGCTTTACCAGGTGAAAATAAAACTTTTCTTGACTGGAACAGAGCAATAGCCTCAGGTGTACAAGGCATATTAGCCCCTTCTGCAACTGCCATACAACCATTGTCAACTAATTGTTTTGCTTGTTCTTCGTTTAATTCATTTTGTGTTGCGCAGGGTAAAGCAACATCTACTTTGATAGACCATGGTTTTTCGTTTTCGTGGAATGATACCCCATCAAACTCAGCAGCATATTCCTTTATTCTTCCTCTTCGATTATTTTTAAGATCCATTATCCACGCTAATTTCTTAGCATCAATTCCGTTAGGGTCGTAAATAAACCCTTTAGAGTCACTCATAGTAACTACTTTTGCCCCAAGCTCTGTTGCTTTTTCACAAGCAAATTGAGCTACATTTCCAGAACCTGATATAGATACGACTTTGCCTGTGAAATTATCGCCTTTAGTCTTAAGCATTTCAGCAGCAAAATATACCGTACCGTATCCTGTAGCTTCTGGTCTAATTAAAGACCCCCCCCAATTAATTCCTTTTCCGGTCAAAACACCTGTAAATTCGTTTCTTAGTCTTTTGTATTGACCAAACATGTATCCGATCTCTCTTCCGCCTACTCCAATATCACCTGCAGGGACGTCAGTATCAGGACCAATATGTCTTGATAATTCAGTCATAAATGATTGGCAAAATTTCATTACTTCATTATCTGATTTTCCCTTTGGATCAAAATCAGAACCACCTTTTCCGCCACCCATAGGTAATGTAGTTAACGAATTTTTAAAAATTTGCTCAAAACCTAAAAACTTAAGTATGGATAAATTCACAGAGGGATGAAACCTCAAACCACCTTTGTATGGGCCAATTGCAGAATTAAATTCAACCCTAAATCCTCTATTCACCTGTACTTCACCGCTGTCATCTACCCAGGGGACTCTAAATTGAATTACTCTTTCTGGTTCGGTAATTCTTTCTAAGATTTTTGTACTCTTATATTTTGGGTTAGCCTCAATATAAGGAATGACTGTTTCAGCAACCTCCAGTACAGCTTGGATAAATTCAGGCTCATGACTGTTTTTAAGCTTTACACCTTCCATGAAAGCGTCTATTTGATGTTGATATGAAGACATATTAAAATATTAGTTAAATAAAAGTTTAATTTCGGCCAAATGTATGGAAATTTATTGTTGTTTTTTGTTTATCCACATTCATTTTATTTCGCATTTTATTTGAAACAAAATATAATAATTTGTCTCAGCCCCCTACATTTGCATAATGAGTTATTTCGGTCAGGAATTTCGTAGCAAAAAAAACCATGAAGAAGATGATTTTTATTATTCTAACGATGGTTATATTATTTTTACTGAAAAATATCATTTGAAGAGGGGATACTGTTGTAAAAGCAATTGCAAGCACTGCCCTTATGGATATGATATCAAAACAGGAAAAATAAGTTCGAATGACTGATTTTAAATCTCTTATAAAAGCCGGAATCCCTACTACTCTCCCTGATCCCAAAAAAAGATCAAATCAATTAAGCCATGCTCCTAAAAGAAAGGCCATCCTTAACAAGAAGGAAACTCAATTAGCCTTAAAAAACGCATTGAGATATTTCCCATCTCACTTTCACCAAACATTAGCAAAAGAATTTCTATTCGAGTTAAATGAATATGGAAGAATATACATGTACCGTTTTATGCCGGATTATGAAATCTATGCCAGACCGATAGAGGAATATCCCGGGAATTCATTGCAGGCGAAAAGCATAATGCATATGATCCAAAATAATTTAGATCACGCTATTGCTCAACACCCAGAAGAACTAATCACTTACGGTGGTAATGGTGCCGTTTTCCAAAATTGGGCTCAATATCTTCTTACGATGCAGTACCTAAGTGAAATGAATGACGAACAAACGCTAGTAATGTATAGTGGCCATCCTCTTGGTCTTTTTCCGTCTTCAAAAAACGCTCCAAGAGTAGTGGTAACGAATGGTATGGTTATCCCGAATTATTCTAAGCCTGATGATTGGGAAAAATTTAACGCCCTTGGAGTAACTCAATATGGTCAAATGACTGCTGGATCTTACATGTATATTGGCCCTCAGGGAATTGTTCACGGCACAACTATAACTGTTTTGAACGCATGTCGTAAAATTGACGACAATGGTACCGCAGGGAAATTATTTGTTACGGCTGGATTAGGAGGTATGAGCGGAGCGCAACCAAAAGCCGGAAATATTGCAGGAGTAGTTTCGGTTACTGCGGAAATCAATCCTCAAGCAACTTACAAACGACATGAACAAGGATGGGTTGATGAAGTAATTGCAGATTTAGACGAATTATGTACTCGTGTTAAAAAAGCAGTTACAGAAAAGGAAGTAGTTTCTATAGCCTATGATGGTAATATTGTTGACGTCTGGGAAAAATTTGATGAAGAGGACATTTTTATTGATTTAGGTTCTGATCAAACATCACTTCATAACCCCTGGGCAGGAGGATATTATCCTGTTGGAATGACTTTAGAGGAATCCAACAAATTAATGTCTAGTGATCCAGAACTATTTAAAACTAAAGTACAAGAAACACTCATTAGGCATGCTAATGCCATAAATAAACACACTAAAAAAGGCACCTATTTTTTTGATTATGGTAATGCATTTTTATTGGAGGCTTCTCGAGCAGGAGCTAGTGTAATGGATAATGAAGGAATTAACTTTAAATACCCTTCGTACGTTCAAGATATAATGGGCCCCATGTGCTTTGATTATGGATTTGGACCTTTTAGATGGGTATGTGCATCAGCTGATCCAAAAGACTTAAAAATTACAGACGATATTGCTTGTCAAGTTCTTGAGCAAATCATGAATGACTCTCCACAAGAAATCAAACAACAAATGGCGGACAATATCCAATGGATAAAAGGAGCTCAAGAGAATAAATTAGTTGTTGGTTCACAGGCTCGTATACTATATGCGGATGCTGAAGGAAGAATGAAAATAGCCTCAGCTTTTAACAAAGCAATTGCTGAAGGTATTATAAGTGGTCCTGTAATTTTAGGTAGAGATCATCATGATGTTTCTGGAACAGATAGTCCTTACAGGGAAACTTCAAATATTTATGATGGTTCTGCTTTTACAGCAGATATGGCTATTCATAATGTTATTGGTGATTCATTCAGAGGAGCAACATGGGTTAGCATTCATAATGGTGGAGGTGTTGGATGGGGAGAAGTAATAAATGGTGGTTTTGGATTAACATTAGACGGTTCAAAGGAAGCAGACGAAAAACTGAGTAATATGCTTTTTTGGGACGTCAATAATGGTATAGCCAGAAGAAATTGGGCCAGAAATCCTGAAGCCATTTTTGCTATTAAAAGAGAAATGGAAAGAACTCCAAACCTGAAGGTAACTATTCCATCCATTGTGAATGATGAAATTCTAAATAGTTAATTTCATCAACACTTCTGTTTAAATTTTTTCAATTTACTTTTTTCATTGTTTATTTGTATGAACAAAAAAATGATGAAAGATAATATTTCAATAGTAGGGGCTGGCAACCTAGGTTTGTCGCTTGTAAAAGGACTTGTTGAATCTGGGGAATTTACTCCTCAACAATTTAAATTGTCCAGAAGAAGAATTGAAAAATTGAATGTAATGGCTAAAATGGGTTATCATGTTTTTAATGATAATAGACTTGCTGTTGAAAATACCAATATTGTAGTCCTTGCTGTTTTACCACAAAAGATAAACGAAGTATTACAAGAAATTAAAAACAACCTAGATTCAGAAACCATATTAATTTCTTTAGTTTCAGGTGTAGAAATTTGTAATATTTCATCCATAATTGGCGATCAAATACCTATTGTTAGAGCTATGCCAAATACGGCCATTTCAATTAGAGAAAGTATGACTTGTGTTACCACCATACAAAAATGGGAACATCATTTAGATAAAGTAAAAAGCATCTTTGATCATGTGGGGGAAACGGCTATAATTAATGAAGAAAAAATGACGTCCGCTACTGCACTATGCGCATGTGGAATTGCTTTTTTCCTGAGGTCAATTAGAGCCGCATCTCAGGGGGGAAACGAAATTGACTTTCATGCTTCAGAAGCATTAAAGATGGCCGCTCAAACAGCAAAAGGAGCTGCATCATTATTACTAGAAAACAATTCACATCCAGAAGATGAAATTGACAAAGTTACTTCTCCTAAAGGATGTACTATTGCCGGGCTTAATGAAATGGAGCATAATGGATTTAGCTCTGCTTTCATTAAGGGAATAACGATATCAGCCGATAAAGCAAAACATTTATACGAATGATGGGATTTAAAAACAAAACGATATGGGTTACAGGAGCTTCATCAGGCATAGGAAAAGCTTTAGCCATTCAGTTTTCAAAATTAGGAGCCAATGTGGTTTTATCTTCTAGAAAAGAATCAGATCTAAAAGAGGTAGAAAAACTATGTCAAGCAAACACGTTAGTGCTTCCACTAGATTTATCTCTTCAAGACAATTTTAATGAACTAGTTAGAAAGGTCACAGAGCAATTTGGGCATATCGATTTCTTAATTAATAATGGGGGAATTAGCCAACGTTCTCTCGCTTCAGAAACCACTTTAGAGGTAGACCGCAAACTCATGGAAGTCAATTATTTTGGCACTGTTGGGTTGACCAAAGCAATTTTACCCGTCATGCAAAAACAAAAAAGTGGTCATATAATTACCGTTAGTAGTTTATCAGGAAAGTTTGGCTTTTTTCTTCGGTCAGCCTATTCAGCAGCAAAATTTGCCCAAGTTGGTTTTTTTGAATCGTTAAGATTAGAAGAAGAAAAAAATAATATTCTAGTAAGTATGGTGTTCCCTGGTTTTGTGAGAACAAATATTTCACAAAATGCTCTTTCTGGAGATGGAGAAAAACACGGTGAATTAGATAACAATCAGGAAAAAGGAATAAGTGCTGAAAAGTGTGCGCAGGATATCATCAACGGAATTTTGGATGAAAAGCACGAAATCTACACGGGGGGAAAAGAAATTTTAATGGTTAAAGTAAAACGTTTTTTACCTCGTCTTTTTTATAAAATATTACGAAAACAGTCGGGAACTTAGTCTTTTACCCTAGAGAATTTCATTGCCTTAAGCATCCAATTAGGAAGAGGTTGAGTAGCAGGTCTTTTTTCTACATTTAGGTAAAGTCCTAGTTTTTCGATTATTGGGATTTTATATACTTCAATCATTTCAATCAAGGTTCCATCTGGATCTTCGCAATATGTACAATGTACTTTAGTAGATTCACCCATACTTAACACATCTTTTGTATCACAAGTAAACCCATGACCTTCAGAAGATAATTTCTCTCCTAAGGATGGCATGTTTCTCACATCAAAACCCAAATGAACAAATCCAGTATCTCCCCAAAGTCTATCTGCATATATTTTAACTGGTTTTCTATCTGTCAATTCTTGAACTAACTCTATGTAGCTTTTACCAGCTAACTTTGAGAAACCACCCCCTGAGGGATTTTTTTGTGTTAGAAGTACCCTTCTATATTGACTAGTACCTCCTTCAATAGTTGACCAGTCTTCAAAAACACCGCTTTTATCAAAAATAACCTCATCATATCCAAGCAATGCATAAAAATCTATCGACTTGTTCATATCTGAGACTCCCATACTACAACCTGCTGTTCCACCTGTTACAGTTGGATGATTTGTATAAAAATCATTTGCTGGAATGATTTGCCAAAGTAAATTATCTAGATCCTTTACATAAAATGTTTTTCTGCCATCTGGTGTACTTGTAATTTCAGAAATCACATTGGCTTTATTTTTAATAAAAAAGTCATATGCTTTAGATACATCTGGTGATTTAACCTGACCTATGAAAATTCCCAGGTCTCCCAGTTGATGTTTTGTTTTAGCATGTGATGCCTTAAACGTACTTGGACAAACCACCTCCATGGCACAACCTCCTTTTATATTGAGTATCATGGCCGCACGCTTTGAGATAACTTTACCTTCCGTGTAAATGGTCATTAAAGGCGCTTCTGCCTCGTCATTAAACAAGGGAATATCCATTCCAAAAAACTTCCTATACCATTTCCAAGCATCTGCATGGCTTGGAACTCCTACTCCTATATGTTGTATCCCGTGTATGGTGTAACTCATGATTTCACCCTTTCTACATAAACGCCCTTTTGTACATCTACCTTTATTTTATCACCTGTGTCAATAAATAAAGGAACCCTAACTTCTGCTCCTGTATCAATAGTTGCAGGTTTCATGGTGTTAGTTGCCGTATCCCCTTTAATTCCAGGCTCAGTATACGTTACTTCTGCTTCAAGAAACTGGGGTTGCTCTACAATTAAAGGCATTTCTTCTTCCGCATGAAAAATGATAGTACATACCATACCTTCTTTAAGGAAATCAGGCTTATCAATCATATGGCCTTCAACAAATATTTGCTCAAAATTTTCCGTATGCATGAAATGATACCCCGTCCCCTCCATATACAAGAACTGATAGGGTCTATTTTCAATTCTTACCGTTTCAATTTTGTGTCCTGCAGGAAATGTATGGTCAAGCACCCTTCCGTCTTCGATGCCTTTCATTTTTGTTCTTACAAAGGCTGGTCCTTTTCCAGGTTTTACATGTTGAAATTCAATTATTTGCATCAATTTATGATTGTGTTTGATGCAAAGTCCGTTTCTAATATCTGATGTTGTTGCCATTTTGAAAATATTGAAGGGCAAATATAAAAATATGTTAGTGAGAATTTAACTTATATTGCTCCAATTGGGTTTGAGTTTAGACTGCCTCATTAATTCTTTTCTTATGTAGAGGTTTTCTTTCATTACTAAATCAGGATCTCTTTTTAGTAGTTCGTCCACATGTTGTTTAGTAAGTTGAACCAGTTGAGCGTCTTTAGCTAAATCAGCAAGTTTAAAATCTAAAACACCACTTTGTTGGGTCCCCATGATGTCTCCTGGCCCTCTTAATCTTAAATCTTGCTCTGCTATTTCAAATCCGTCATTAGTTCTTACCATTGTTTCTATTCTAGTTTTCCCATCTTCTGAAAGTTTAAATCCGGTCATCAATATGCAATAAGATTGGTCGGCACCACGTCCTACTCTACCTCTTAGTTGATGTAATTGAGAAAGCCCAAACCTTTCTGCACTTTCTATTACCATTAAAGAGGCATTGGGAACATTAACTCCCACTTCTATAACTGTTGTCGCAACCATTATTTGAGATTTACCACTAACAAATCTTTCCATCTCGAACTCTTTATCATCTGCTTTCATTTTACCATGCACAATACTGACCGTATAGTCAGGCATTGGGAAACGTCTTACTACACTTTCATATCCATCCATAAGATCTTTATAATCCATTTTTTCCGATTCTTCAATCAATGGATATACAATATAAACCTGCCTTCCAAGCTTAATTTCATCTTCAATAAATTGAAATACTTTTAACCTACTAGAGTCAAAACGGTGAACCGTTTTAATTGACTTTCTTCCAGGAGGAAGTTCATCAATTACAGAAACATCTAAATCTCCATAAAAAGTCATGGCTAATGTTCTAGGAATTGGTGTTGCTGTCATGACTAAAATGTGGGGTGGACAACGATTTTTTTTCCAAAGTTTTGCTCTTTGAGCTACACCAAAACGATGTTGTTCATCGATGACTGCCAGACCTAGATTTTGAAATATCACCTTATCCTCTAATAAAGCGTGCGTACCAATCAATAAATTTAATTCTCCGCATTCTAATTCATCATGTATCACGACTCTATCTTTCTTCTTAACCGAGCCTGTTAGTAGAGAAACTTTTAAGCCTAATTTTTGAAAATAAGGTTGAATAGAGTCATAATGTTGTTTTGCTAAAATTTCGGTAGGTGCCATGAAGCATGCTTGAAATCCATTATCAATAGCTAATAAAATAGTTAAAATAGCAACCATTGTTTTACCACTACCCACATCACCTTGTAGTAATCTATTCATATGTTTCCCCTCACCTAAATCTTTTCTAAACTCCTTGATGACTTTTTTTTGTGCATTTGTGAGTTCAAAGCCTAAATGGTGATGATAAAACTCATTGAAATAATGACCTACAATTTCAAACTTAAAACCCTCTACTTTTCTTCTTGTTGTTATCTTTTGTCTTGTCATACTGAGTTGTAGAAAAAACAACTCTTCATATTTCAGTCTAAGGATAGCTTTTTTTAACAAAGAAGTGTTTTGAGGAAAGTGAATATTTTTGAAGGTTTCCTTATTAGACAAAAACCCATTCTTCTTTTCCAACTCTGGAGAAAGGGTTTGATTTAAGTAACCTATCACAAGTGGTAATAAGTTACGTTGTAAATTCTCTATTCCTTTTGAGTGAAGACCAAATTTGGTCAACTTTTCTCCTGAATGATATATGGGTTGTAATTCACCCATTTTATTTTTGTTTTTATCCTCTAATTCTAATTCAGGATGATTAAAATTCCATTTATTATTGTATTCATTAGCCTTTCCATATAAAACATATTTTTTACCTATTTCTATAGATGATTTTATCCACTTTACGCCTTTAAACCAAACTAAAACTACATCGCCAGTTTCATCTCGGGCATGAGCAACTAATCTTTTACGTCTTGGAGGTCCCAATTCTTCAAGATCATAAATAACTACGGAAAGCTGAACGGCAGTATTAGCTCCTTGTATTTGATTTACCTTGATTGTACTTGATCTGTCAATGTATCTAAATGGGAAATAACAGAGTAAATCGAGGTATGTGTAAATCCCCAATTCACTTTTCAACACCTCTCCCCTTTTAGGCCCTACACCTTTAAGGTAATCTATAGAAGTATTAAGAATATCATGTTGCAATTTCAAAAATTATATTATTCTTGAAATTAATTTAAATAAAATTCTCAAATGGAATCTTTACCAAGTAATAAAACTGGGTTTTCTAAATAATTTTTGAACGAATTTAGAAATGCAGATCCTACAGCTCCATCTACAACACGGTGATCGCAACTTAGGGTAACTTTCATAACATTTCCAGGAACAACTTGACCATTTTTAACAACGGGAACTTGTTGAATTCCACCCACAGCTAATATGCAGGAATCTGGTGGATTAACAATAGCCGTAAATTCATCAATACCAAACATACCTAAATTTGAAATGGTAAATGTATTACCAGCCCAATCTTCAGGTTGGAGTTTCTTATCTTTTGCTTTTTGTGCGAATTCCTTTACTTCTGCCCCAATTTGAGTTAAAGGTTTTTCATCGGCAAATCGTACAACTGGAACAAGTAAACCCTCATCTACTGCAACTGCCACACCAATGTGAACGTGTTCATTGTATCTGATAAAATCTCCGTACCAAGAAGCATTAACCTTAGGGTTTTCCTTAAGAGAAACCGCTACGGCCTTTACCACTAAATCATTGAAGGAAATTTTTAACGGGTTTATGGATCTGTTAATTGAGGTTCTAGCCTCCATAGCGTTATCCATATCAATGCTAACTGTCAAATAAAAATGGGGAGCTGAAAATTTACTTTCAGCAAGTCTTTGCGCAATTACCTTTCTCATTTGTGAAACAGGTGCATCAACAAAAGATTCTACCCCACTAAATGATGACTTTCCTTGAAAATTTTCAATATCTCTTTTGACAATTCTGCCATCCGTACCAGTTCCCTTAATCAAATTCAAATTGAGACCTCGCTCATCTGCTAGTTTTTTGGCCAAGGGAGAAGCCTTAACAACCCCATTTGAAATAGTAGTAGAAGGAGGAAAAGAAGTTGTAGTTGGTGTTTGAGGAGACGGAATCGATGGAGCGGGTTGAGGTTTAGGTGGACTCACTTCCACCGGTTTTACTTCTTCAACTTTAGGTTGATTAGCCTCAGTTTCAACTACTTCATCTTTACTGGATTCTTGGGACTCTTGGTCTTCTTGTAAAAGTGCAGTAACATCTTCACCTTTTTCTCCCAAAATAGCTAAAATGGAATCAACAGGGGCAGTTTGCCCTTTTTCCACACCAATATGTAGGAGAACGCCTTCTTGGAAGGATTCAAACTCCATAGTGGCTTTATCTGTTTCTATATCTGCTAATAAGTCACCACTTTCAATGCTGTCACCAACACTTTTATGCCATTCTGCAACAACACCTTCCGTCATGGTGTCACTTAATTTGGGCATCCTAACAATTTCGGCCATAAATCAAATGTTATAAATATTCTTTAATAAAAGGATAATCTTGTTGAACATATACGTCTTCATATAATTCGTGAGGTTCAAGGTCTGGAGATTCTTCAGCAAATTTCACAGATTCTTCTACTATTTGCTTTACCTCATCTTGAATCTCTTTAATTTCTTTTTCTGAAGCTAATTTGTTGTCTTCTATTGTTTTTAGAACTTGAGTGATAGGATCTTTTTGCTTATAATCTTCAACCTCATCTTTGGTTCTGTATTTTTGAGGATCAGACATGGAGTGCCCTTTGTATCTATATGTTCTAATATCTAGCAAAGTTGGACCATCACCCTTTCTCGCTCTATCACAAGCATCTTCAATTGCATAATGTACATCTTCCACGGACATTCCGTTAACTACAAAAGAAGGCATATGATATGATTTTCCAATTTCACTCATGTCTTCTACATTAGTTGTTCTTTTTACAGAAGTTCCCATGGCGTAATTATTATTTTCAATGATAAAAACTACTGGTAATTTCCACATCATCGCCATGTTAAATGTCTCATGCAGTGCACCTTGTCTAGCTGCTCCATCTCCGAATGAACAAAAAGTAACGTTTTTATTACCCTTGTACTTATCCGCAAATGCTATTCCTGCCCCCATAGGTATTTGAGCACCTACGATGCCATGACCACCCATAAGATTAACTTCTTTTTTAAACATATGCATAGAGCCACCTTTTCCTTTGGACATACCCGTCTTTTTTCCATAAAGCTCAGCTAACATATATTTTGGATGAATACCTAGCCCAATTGGGTGAGCATGGTCCCTGTATGCTGTAATGTGTTTATCTTCTTTTTGACATGCAGAAACTGTACCTGCAACAATGGCCTCCTGTCCTATGTAAAGGTGACAAAATCCACCAAATTTTTGTTGGATATATAAATGACCAACACGTTCTTCAACTTTTCTCATCACAAGCATATCTTTATACCATTTGATATACTGTTCTTTTGAAAAATCCAACGATTTTTTCTTCTTGGATTTTGTATTTTTTTCCATCGTTTGAATAGACATAATTTAAACTATTAAAACAAATATATATTAAAGTTATTTAAACTATAAAAATGTTGCGAATTAATGACGCTTTAACGCATCGGTTTTAAATGCTAGGGGTAATAAATCAGAGATACTATTAAGTTCATATATTTCTCCAACTTCTCCTTTTAAAAAAATGGGTATATCTGAGTTTTGATTTCTTTCATACTCCACCATGACTTGTCTACATGCTCCGCAAGGGGTAATAGGCTCTTTTATTATGGCATGTATAGCTCTTACGGAAACAGCCATTTTTTTTACAACCACATCAGGAAAGTGTGCGCGACAATAATACAATAAAACTCGTTCTGCACATAACGAAGAGGGTAACGCCATGTTTTCTTGATTATTGGCTGTCATGATTTCTCCATTTTCCAGTAAAGCAGATGCACCCACATTGAAACCAGAATAAATCGCATATGCTTTTTCAAGAATTTGATCTGAAGCCTCAATTAATTTTTGATCAGACTCATTTAAATCTTTTACTGAATCGTAAACCTTATAGGAGAATGAAATTTTCTTTATCATTTGCTATAAAGATAATAAATAGCTGATATTATTCGGAAGAACCTGACTCCGTAGAACCAAGATTAAACTTAATGGAAAATCTAATGGTGTTTGCTAATGGGCTTTGTTGAGTTAAAGCGAGAATATAGGATAAGTCTAAGCCAATAACTTTATATTTTATACCTGCTCCAAAAGAAATAAATTGTCTATTACCTTTAGTAGGATGTTCGTAGAAATAGCCAGCTCTTACAGCAAATAATTCAGAATACAAAAACTCAGCACCTGCTGATAAATTCACTTCTCTTAATTCCTCTCTAAATCTTGAACCGTTTTCTACAGTATATACACCTCCATCATTTACTAAACTTCCAGGAGCATCTGTAAATGATCCAAACATACCCGTAGCTACTCCAACGTTGGGATCTCTACCAGAGAGAATTGTATTGGGATTGTTAGGGTCATAAATAGGTGGTGTAGGAATTAATAATTTATTTGCATCTACAGTAAAGGTGAATTTATTGTATTCATCTAAATCCATGTTAAGAGCTGAACCCAGTCTAAGATTAGTGGGTATGAAATCTCTGTCTGCATTTTCCGTATAAGCCATTTTAGCTCCGATATTTGAAATATTTGCTCCGATTGCAAGGGAAGATGGCATATCTCCAATGTCGAAAGAATTGGATTGATAATAAAATGATAAATCAGTAGATACACTTTGACCAGGTTTTGTACTTGCACCAGCCACTTGTGTTCCACCTGTTAAATTTGAAAAAATATATCTAGCTGTTAAACCAGCAGAAAAGTTATTGCTTAATTTTCTTGAATAGGCTAAATCCACAGCAAATTCATTGGGATTAAAGTCTCTAATGGTCTGACCATACACATCTGTAAATGTGATGCTACCTAATGAAAAATACCTCAGTGACACACCAATACTTGAAAAACGATCTAATCTTTTATATCCAGAAAGATAGGCCAAGTTTATGTCATTAACTAAGGCTCTTAGCCAAGGTGAATAAGATAAACTATAACCCATATCATTCATTTCATCAATAAAAACCAACTTGGCTGGATTCCAGTGAACTGCATTTGCATCTGGACTAATTGCAACACCAGCATCTCCCATGGCTCCAGATCTTGAGTCAGGAGAAATCAACAGAAAAGGAACTGCAGAAGTTATTGTATTTATCCCCGAACTTCCGTTTAACGTTTGAGTTGAAATTTGCGCCTTTAGATTGCTTGCTAAAAAAAGTGCAATCAGCAGAAAAGTTGATTGTATTTTAGATCGATTTAAGTTTCCCATACCTTTTATCATAATTCACTATAACGACAAATATATATAAATAGTATATAGTATTTAATTATTTCAAAAGGAACATCGTTTCTGTTTTGGATGAACTCAGTCCTTGTTCATTTGTAACCTTTAGTTTGTATAAATATACCCCTCTTGCCAATTGTTCACCAAAATCATCTAACCCATCCCATGAAATACCGCTTGATCTAAAACCTTCATTGTGAATTCTCCTATTTATGGTCTTCACTGTTTTTCCAGAAATGTTATATATATGAATGTCCACATCAAGATAATTGCAATTTTGATTGTGTTCAAAAAAGAAGGAAGTATTTGTGGTAAATGGATTGGGGTAATTTAATACATGATTCAGTTTTATCTCTGCATTATCGACAACAATAAAGGTGATGTCTGATTTTGAAGAATTATTATAATTATCCCAAACTTTTAACTCAATTTGATGTTCACCAGCAGACAAATCTGTTAATTCATAGAAAATCTTACCGCTCTGATAAGAGTCTAAATCGGATTCATAATATTCATTTAAAACGATGCTATTTGCATAATCACCATCTAGAATGAG
>JAYPLD010000002.1:5474-15285 GCA_038129265.1 Crocinitomicaceae bacterium | reverse complement strand
ATTCATAATATTCATTTAAAACGATGCTATTTGCATAATCACCATCTAGAATGAGCTCAATATCATGACCAATTCCATTCCCTACTGTATTTATACCGTTTGAATCAAATATATGAGCAATCAATACCGGACTGTTATTTGAAATACCACCCGATACAAAATTCATATCATTCATATAGAGTTTAATATCTGGACCAACCTCATCGCTTGCAGCATTGGTATTTATCCCTCCAATTATTAAGTTCTCATCACTCCCATTACCATCAATTTGACCATTTTCAACATAAAAACTAATTCTTGAAGTTCCAAAAGAATAATCAATGTCTTTAGGAACTTTTAATTGAAATGTAAATTGACCATTTGAAACGGTTGACTTCCCCTTGTAAATCAGGTTTTTCCACATTTGAAAGGGTGAAGCTGATGAACCAGCATTTGTGCCCAATGTAGAAAAAGATGTTTTTTTATCGAATAAGGAGATATTTACGACTCCATTAAAAGTAGAAAAAGGAAGATGATATTGATTTTCTATATGTCCATAAATTACTAATTCATCCAATGCGCGAATAGTGTCAGTACTCGTAGAATCTAAAACAACATGTATTTCTGGTAAAGCCAATTTTAAAGCAGGGTCTCCTAATAATGCAAATTTTCTATAATTCTGATCTGCACTATTTATAGCAAACTTGTTTTTTGTTCCTTTATAAATATCTCCTAATCGTTGGGCTTTATAATTTACCAAATCAAACACAGTATCATAGAAATACCTATTCAACCACTCATTAGGAGTTGCATAAACCAATCTTGTTGTGGTGTAAAGACCCACACCTCCTCCATTTGGATTTAATAACACATATTCACCTGCAGAGACTCGATCATGGTCGTCAAACCTACCAAACTCACAAGTGGCTGTCATAAACACCGGCATGTTCGATACATTTGACCAATTCTGAATAGTGGGCACTTTCAGTATTTGTTCATGCGCCCAACCTGTTTCACCTCCATGGCCAATATAATTAACCAATAGAGCACCATCATTTACTCTCTGATTGATAGCAAGTTCAGCATCAGGAATTCTTTCCCCTACAGCAGATGGTTGCTGAGCATAGGCATCAGCGTGTATTTTGATGATATTTTGAGTAGGTTTAGTTTGCTCAATTTTTGAGGCCATAATTTCAATGTCATTAAAATAGGCGTTTTGGTCTTCATCATCGCTAACTAGTATTACTTTGTTTCTCCAGTCACCCAAAATTCCATTGCTTGGATTAATATTACAATCGAGTGATGTGTTACTAGAGTCAATAGTTTGATATTGAATTATTTTATGAACCATATCCATGGCCTCTTGCTCTGTAGAAACGGTTAATCTTCCAATAGCAATGTTCAATAGGTCTGTATTACGCATGGATCCGCCATCTGATAATATGGCAAAGAAATCATCTGTTGCAAACGTGTTTACCTTTGACAAGGATTCTTGAGACTCAAATACAGGTAACAAGTTATTTCCGTGATCTAAAATATTCCGATTATCGTACGTTCCGTCACCTATCAACACACAATATTTAGGAATCAGATTGGGATTCCCAGATCCACGAACATAAAACATCCTTAAAAATTGTTTGAATGCAGTTGCATCTCTCATACCTGAGGAAAATTCATTGTATATCTGCTGATCCGTAACAACATGAACGGAAAGTCCTTCTTGTTCATGGAATGTTTTCAATGATGCAGCTGATTGAGAAAATTTACTGTTGGTTATTATAATTAAATCAGCTGATGATAGACCATGTAAATTCTGACTTTCTACCCTTTTTATGAATGTGGGATATGGAAACGAATTTCCGGATATGGCCATGTAATTTTTTAAACTATCAACCTCATCTACAAAAAATAAGTTATTTCCATCTCGTTCAAAAACTAGATTTTTTACATTATTTAAGTCTGTAATATCCCAAATCATTTGTACAGAATTGCTGTTTTGGAGGTTAATTTTTGACCAAACTGAATTGTCATTCGATAGCCTAAAATCAAAAGAAGAATTATCTACAATTAGTTGCCTCTTACAATTGACTTCAATGAAGTCCAAGTACCCTTTTGCTGAGGGTGAACCGTTGTTATTGTACGTTAAATCCACTTGATAATTGGAATTTAAATTGTTTGCAAATGGATATTCAACTACTGCTGCTCTTCCTGCATCGGATAAATAAGAACTACCAGATCCATTTATAGCAATCGTTCTATTTTGTCCAAATAAGGATAAGTTAAAGGAAGCTGGAGTAGACGAAGATTTACTGACAACCCTAAGCTTTAAAAAAGAAGAGTCACTAAGGTTACTAAAAGGGAAATCATACGTGTATTGATTTGTTAAATCAAAAACATCACCTAACCAAATTGCACCGGATTTTAACAGATTTATTTTATCTTCATTTATATAGGCAAAATCCCAAAATTCATTTATCACCTGGTTGTAATTTTGGTTTAGATTATTAATGCTATCCGTTAAGTTTGTAGCACCAGTACCTATCCCTAAAAAGCAATAAGCGCTATCAGAATATATGTGGTTTACATGCCTGTACTTACCATTTTCTATCTCTACTCTGTCACTACCATTATGATAAAAAAGGACATAATCTCCTGAAGAAAAATTCCCATCATTACCATCATAAATGTGTAAAGATCGTTGCATTAAATCGTCAGGTCTAAAAGTACCATTTTCCGTATTTAACAAACCTTTATTATTAGAGTACAAATGAAGTTGAGAAGATGGGGTTGGACCATCAATAATGCCATGATTAACTAAAAAAGAGTAATCTATTTTGTACAATCCGCTTTGGTAGATGCCCAGTTTGTACCAGTTCCATCCATTAGATAAAATAGATTGTGAGACGAACTCTGATGACTTTCTATGATTTGAAATAGGATGTGTTTTTTTAACTGATACATTAAACTTCGTTATTCTATAATTTTTTCCATTAACTGTTCTAATACAAGAAAGTAAAAGTAGGGTCTTTTTAATCTTATTGTTTTCTTCTTGATGTTGAAAACTGATGCTGTAGTTTTCATCATAATGAAGAGCATTGGAGGTGTTTGAAGTGGGTTCAATTAGTTCTTCATTAAATTCAAAACTTAGCACTTCGTAAGAACCAAAATCTAGTTCATTTTGAAAATACAATTGTTTTGTAGCATGATCTTGAAATCCCTTTACAGGACGAAATGGCACATCTTGATTTATAGTATTTGAATGAGCTTTGTAATGTACATCTGAGCTCACATGGTTGACTGCTTGGGAAAAACTTGAGTTGATCCAACATAAAATAATAATTACGACTACACTCCTTCTCATCAACAATGATTATCTTTAGAACTCAAAATTATAATGATTATTGTAATACATCAAAAATGATTAAGCTGCAATAATTGATTTTTTGTATAATTGAAACTTAATTAGAAAAGTCATTAATAAAAGACTCCATAGATTATTTCTAACATGTGCTATTATTTCTAGTCTGATATGTATTAGCACAAGTGATGTATATTCACAAGATGCTGAATTTACTCAATTCTATGCAAGCCCCATATTTTTAAATCCTGCTTTTGCCGGAACCCATATGTGTCCTAGACTTACATTGAATCATAGAAATCAGTGGCCTGGGGTTCCAGCAACATTTATTACCAATGCATTTTCTTACGACCAACATGTGGACGGCCTTCATGGAGGTCTTGGGTTAATGGTTGTAAATGATAGAATGGCAAATTCACTTCAAAATAACCGAGTTAGTGGTGTGTATTCTTATCAAATGAAATTATCCAGAAAATTTTCAGTTAGGCTGGGTTTTGAAGCCACGTTCTGGCAGAAAAAATTGGATTGGAATCAGCTTACTTTTGGAGACATGATTGATCCCATAAGAGGTTTTGTTTACCAAACAGGTGATTTACCTCGTGGTGGCTCAAGATCTGGATTAGATCTATCTGCAGGATTTCTAGGTTTCAGCGAACAGTTTTATTTTGGTTTTGCAGCTCATCATTTAACCGAACCAAACGAATCATTATTAACTAACGAAACTAGTCCTTTACCTAGGAAATTTACAGGTCATATGGGCTTTCATATTCCTTGGTCAGGAAGTGGCTCTGTGTACAGGGAAACAGAAACTATTATATCTCCCAACATTTTATACAGAATGCAGGGAAGCGCTCAACAACTAAATATGGGACTGTATGTACAGAAGGGCCCATATGTGGGTGGAGTATGGTATAGAAATCAAGATGCTTTTATCATCTTATTAGGCGTTGAAGTGGGATTAGTAAAAGTAGGTTATAGTTATGATGTAACCGTATCTGATTTATCAATGGCTACATCTGGTTCTCATGAACTATCTTTACAGATTAATTTTGATTGTCAGCCCAAAAAGAGAACATACAGGACAATAAGTTGCCCATCTTTCTAAAAAATTACCTAAATTTGTAACTTATCGCTCAATATTTTCGTTTAGAGCGACACTAAATAATTTATAGATGAAGAAGAGTATTTACATAATAGGGGTTTTTGTTACGGCTTTAATTACAAGTTGTACAGAGTATGAAACCTCAAGTATTACTGGGTGGGATTACAACAATCCAAAAAATGGAGGATTTCAAAAAGTACCCTATGCTGAACAGGAAACAGGTCCAGGTTTAATTCTTGTAGAAGGAGGAACTTTCACCATGGGCAGAATAGAGCAGGATGTAACATATGAAAATCATAATGTACCAAGAAGAGTTACGGTTTCTTCATTTTACATGGACGAAACTGAAATATCAAACTTCCACTGGTGTGAATACCTGTACTGGGTTGGAAGAACCTACATCGACTTCCCTATGATTTACAAGAAAGCTTTACCTGACACTTTATGTTGGAGAGAGAAACTTGGTTTCAATGAAAAATATGTAGAATATTACCTAAGACACCCTGCATACAGAGACTATCCAGTTGTTGGTGTTTCATGGAATCAAGCTAACGATTTTGCCGCTTGGAGAACAGATAGAGTAAATGAATACATACTAATTAGAGAGGGAATTTTACTAATGAACCCAAATCAACAAAATGAACCATTCACAACTGATGCTTATTTTGCTGGACAGTACGAACAAGGATTAAATCCACAAGGTCAAATAGCTGATTTAGACCCTTCGAAGGGTGGCTATGATCCAACCACAGGAAAATTTAAGCCAAGAGATATGGCAACTAGAACAGTAAAAATGTCTGATGGAATCTTATTACCGAGATACAGGCTCCCAACGGAAGCAGAATGGGAGTTTGCTGCATACGGTCTAATTGGCAACACCATTGACGAAAGAATAATTGAAAAAAGACTATATCCATGGGATGGACATTGGGTAAGAAATCCACAGGAAAATTTCCAAGGAGATATGTTAGCCAACTTTGTTAGAGGTAGAGGTGATTACATGGGTGTAGCGGGTCACTTGAATGACAATGCGGACATCACAGCGCCAATATATTCATACTGGCCAAATGATTATGGCCTTTATAACATGGCTGGAAACGTGAGTGAGTGGGTAAGTGACGTATACAGACCACTTAGTTCTGAAGATGTAGATGAGTTTAGACCTTACAGAGGTAATGTATTCAAAACTAAAACACTTAACGCCTCAGGTTCTATTGATGAAAAATATGATGCTACTATATATGACATATATGGAATAGAGCAATACCTCATCGAATTTAGAGCTGAAAGACAAGGTAAAGCGGATAGAAAGTATGGGTATTCACCTAAAAACATGCTGGATTCAGTAGAGACTGAATTGTTGAATACGGTAGATCAATATGTTCAGGATGCGAAAAAACTTCTAGAAGACAAACAAATCATCGAGGCATCTGTTAAAATACAAGAGATTTTCGATAACGTATTTGAAGATTTTGAAATGCAAGTTGAACAAGATGTTAGTTTAGCAGGATACTCTATTCAAATAAGCCCCATGTTAAGAGTAGGAATGGCTAATTACATTGTAAATACACCAGGTAACGTCAAAATGAGAAATGTTACTGCTGAAGAAAATATGAAAAGAAGTAATTACAGAATTGCAGACAACATAGACTATTTAGACGGAGATTTAAAATCTTCTAAATGGCATCCTGGTGATCCAGACTACAATGAACCTATTATCAATGAATTTAATGCTGGTACCAAAAATGAAGATTTTGCGATGTACCAAAGAGGTCCAGAAAGTTCATTAGGCGGAATCAAGAACCCTGCCGGTGCCCCTACTACACTGATTTCTGATAAGTCAAGAGTTTTTAAAGGTGCTTCATGGAGAGATAGAGCATATTACCTAAACCCAGGAACTAGGAGATTCCTTGAGGAAGATAGATCCTTATCGACTATAGGATTTAGATGTGCAATGGACAGAATAGGTAGTCCTACCGGAATTGGAGTTTTCAAATAACTCGTTGAAGATAGATTATTAAAAAAGGGGATGTAAAATCCCCTTTTTTTTTTGAATAAACTCTAATCTATCTTAATCTTTTAAGATACTTCTTGCTATCACAATACGTTGTATTTCTGAAGTGCCCTCATAAATTTGTGTGATTTTGGCATCTCTCATTAATCGTTCCACGTGATATTCTTTCACGTAACCATAACCTCCATGAATTTGAACTGCCTCTACTGTAGTCCTCATGGCTACTTCTGAAGCATGCAATTTTGCCATGGAACCCGATAATGCATAATCCATTCCCTGGTCTTTATGCCATGCGGACTTGTATACTAGGTTTCTTGCGTTTTCAATTTCTAAAAACATATCAGCCAGTTTAAACTGTATGGCTTGATGATTTGAAATGGGCTTTCCAAATGTGGTTCTTTCTTTTGAATAAGCTAATGCTAATTCATAAGCACCAGCTGCAATCCCCAAAGCTTGAGCAGCTATTCCAATTCTACCACCCGATAATGTTTTCATGGCAAATTTAAAACCAAACCCATCCTCTCCTATTCTATTTTCTTTAGGAACCTTTACGTCTGTAAATACTAAAGTATGGGTATCGCTTCCTCTAATACCTAACTTATCTTCCTTTGCACTTATTTCAAATCCGTCCCATCCTTTTTCTACAATAAAAGCGTTAATACCTCTATGCCCTTTTTCTACGTCTGTTTGAGCAATAACCAAATAAGTTGATGCCGTGCTTCCATTAGTTATCCAGTTTTTTGTACCATTCAAAAGGTAGTGATCTCCCTTGTCGATGGCCGTAGTTCGTTGAGATGTTGCATCTGACCCTGCTTCAGGTTCTGAGAGACAAAAGGCACCTATTTTTTCACCTTTAGCTAATGGAACTAAATATTTTTGCTTTTGTTCTTCATTGGCAAATTGTTCAAGTCCCCAACACACCAAACTGTTATTTACTGACATGGCTACTGAAATAGAAGCATCGATTTTGGATATTTCTTCAATGGCAAGCACATAGCTTAATGTGTCCATACCACTTCCACCGTATTTTGGATCTACCATCATTCCCATAAATCCAAGTTCACCTAATTGTTTTAATTGGTCATAGGCTACGGTTTGCGTGCTATCTCTTTCAATGACTCCAGGCTTACATTCATTAATAGCAAAATCTCTAGCTGCATCTCTTACGGCTAAATGTTCTTCGGATAATTCAAAATTCATAATTGATTAATTTGGCTGCAAAGCTATAAAATTAATCATATATTGTTGTTCCAGAAAACTGTTAAAGATAAATGATAAATCACCGAGTTATTGGGCTAATGTCTGGAACTTCTCTAGATGGTTTGGATGTTATTTGTGTTCGTTTTAGTTATCGTAATACATGGAAATATCAGATTGAGTATTGCACCACATATACTTACTCAGATAAGTGGATACAGAAATTAAAAACTGCGCCACAATTAAATGAAGAACAAATCAAATTATTAGATCTCGAATATGGAATTCTTTTAGGTGAAATGATCAATCATTTTATTCAGGAAAATAATATATTAAAAACCGAACTAGATTTAATCAGTTCTCATGGACATACTATCTTTCACCAACCCGAAAAAGGAATTACAATACAAATTGGTGATGGTCAAGCCATTTCAAACTTGACTAAAATTAACGTCATTAATAATTTTAGAGCACTAGATGTGAGCTTAGGAGGTCAAGGTGCCCCATTAGTCCCCATCGGAGATCAATTGCTATTTTCTGAGTACACTTATTGCTTGAACCTTGGAGGCATTGCCAATATTTCGGTGAAAGAAAAGGATGAAATTAAAGCTGGAGATATTGCATTTGCCAACATGGTAAGTAATGATTTAGCCAAAAAAAAGAATTTAACATATGATATGGATGGACATTTAGCTGAGAGTGGGTGTGTAAATACACAGTTACTAAATGAGCTTAATAAGTTACCTTATTTTCATGAACCTTTTCCTAAATCGTTAGCATCAGAAGGGTATGTAAATTGGTTCAAACCGGTATTAGAAAAATATGATTTACCAATAGAGGATAAACTACATACCGTTGGAAAACACCTTTGTATTCAGATAAAAAATGTAATTAAAGAAAATGAGTCCCCTATTTTAATAACTGGTGGAGGAGCCTTCAATTCTTTTTGGATTAAAAACTTATCTGATTTAGGACTAAACATAAAAATACCCTCACGGGAATTAGTTGAATATAAAGAAGCATTGATTTTTGCTTTATTAGGTGTATTAAAAAAAGAAAAAATGGTAAACGTACTTTCATCTGTAACTGGCTCATCGTCAGACACTTCTTCTGGAGATGAGTTTTATCCAAAATCATAATCTTATCCTTTGTTAAATCCATTGCATAAGTGACTTGATTTTTCATACATTTGAAAGCATAAAATTTACGATGAAAGAATTACTTAAAAAGTTCGAAAATAAAACACCTGAAGTCGTTTTTCAATGGAAAGATTCTCAGACTGAAGCTAAAGGATGGGTTGTTATAAATTCTCTCAGAGGCGGTGCAGCTGGAGGTGGAACCCGGATGAGAGTGGGCTTGGACCAACATGAAGTAACCTCATTAGCTAAAACCATGGAGGTTAAATTTACCGTTTCAGGACCACCGATTGGAGGAGCGAAATCTGGAATTAATTTTGATCCGAATGACCCTAGAAAAGCGGGTGTATTGAAAAGATGGTATGAAGCAGTTACTCCCCTTCTAAAACACTATTATGGAACTGGAGGAGATCTTAATGTAGATGAAATTCATGAAGTAATTCCAATTACCGAGGATTGTGGAGTATGGCATCCGCAAGAAGGTGTTTTCAACGGCCATTATCAGCCTAGAGAAGCACAAAAAATAAATCGAATCGGTCAATTAAGACAAGGCGTATTAAAAGCTATTGAAGATGAAAAGTATTCTCCAGATGTAAATAAAAAATACGTTGTAGCCGATATGATCACAGGCTATGGTGTTGCTGAGTCCGTAAAGCATTACTATGATATATATGGAGGGGACTTAAAAGGCAAGAGAGTAATTGTTCAAGGCTGGGGTAATGTAGGTTCAGCAGGAGCCTATTATCTCGCTCAAGAGGGAGCTAAAATTGTAGGAATTATTGACAGAGTTGGTGGATTGATCAATGAAAATGGTTTTTCTTTTGATGAAATCAAACAACTTTTTATAAACAAAAACGGGAACGCCTTAAATGCGCCTAATATGCTTTCTTTTGACGAAGTTAATGCTAGAATTTGGGACATCCAATCTGAAGTCTTTATTCCTTGTGCGGCATCTAGGCTTATTACTAAAGAGCAAGTGGATAGTATGATCAACTCTGGAATTGAAGTCATAGCTGCTGGAGCAA
>JAYPLD010000002.1:0-5374 GCA_038129265.1 Crocinitomicaceae bacterium | reverse complement strand
GAGCAAGTGGATAGTATGATCAACTCTGGAATTGAAGTCATAGCTGCTGGAGCAAATGTTCCCTTTGCAGATCCAGAAATTTTCTTTGGTCCTATTGCTGATTACACCGATGAAAAAATAAGCGTTATCCCAGATTTTATATCCAATTGTGGTATGGCGAGGGTATTTGCCTATCTTATGGGGAATGACCTTGACAAAATGGAAGACGAAGCTATATTTAAAGATACTTCCGACACCATAAAAAACGCGCTACAAAAAACATTTGAAACTAAAAACCAAAAAACAAGTATATCTAAAACCGCATTTGAAATTGCGCTTAATCAGTTAGTCTAGAATGGAAACCATTATTGTTGTTGTATTTATTCTTGGGTATTTAGCCATTACATTAGAACATACTCTTAAAGTTGATAAACTGGTACCCGCTCTACTGATGATGGCCGTTGCATGGGCTTGTATTGCCTTTGGTCTTCCAGAGCTGACCACATGGTTTGATTCTTCACAACACCAATTAGTAAATGGATTTTCTGATTTACCTCACGACTCGGACCATCACGGCCTATCCAAGATGCATTATTTAGAAGAAACGCTATTACACCACTTTGGAAAGACATGTGAAATTCTTATTTTTTTGATAGGAGCCATGACCATTGTAGAAATTATTGATTATTTCAATGGCTTTGCTACGATAAAACAGTTTATCAAAACCAATAAAAAAAGAACACTGTTGTGGATCATGTGTATTCTGGCTTTTATTCTATCTGCCATCATTGATAATTTAACAGCCACCATAGTTTTAATTACTATCCTCAGAAAATTAATTGCTGAAAACAAAGATCGGATTTGGTTTGCAGGTCTTATAATCATTGCTGCAAATGCAGGGGGTGCTTGGTCACCTATTGGAGATGTAACCACCACCATGCTATGGATGGGAGAAAAAGTCACAACTGTCAATTTGATTAAACTACTCATTATTCCTTCTTTAATTTGTATGTTAATCCCTACTATAATTGCTAGCTTTTTAAAACCATTTAACAGCACTTTTACTGCTCCGCCTTCTGTAGAGAACAAAAGTAAATATGGTCCTACTATGCTTTATCTGGGTTTAATCTCGATTGTTTTTGTCCCGATCTTTAAAACCATAACCCATTTACCGCCTTATGTAGGCATGATGTTATCCTTATCCGTTGTGGCCCTGCTTGCTGAAATTTTTAATCTAAAACAAAGTACATCTACTGAAGGTGGTCATGCTAATAGCCCTATTTTTAAAGCCCTTTCCAAAATAGAAATGCCTTCCATTTTATTCTTTCTAGGTATACTTATGACTGTAGCAGCCCTAGAATCATTAGGGCTAATATTCATGTTTGGACAAGATGTACAGCAAGCTATTTCCACTGATCTATTTGTGATTCTATTAGGAGCTGGATCTGCTGTTATAGATAATGTACCGTTAGTAGCAGCAAGCATGGGTATGTTTGATCTACCAACAGATAGTACCACATGGCACTTTATTGCTTATGCCGCTGGAACTGGTGGAAGTATGTTAATTATTGGTTCTGCTGCAGGTGTTGTTGCTATGGGTATGGAAAAAATCTCCTTTTTTTGGTACTTAAAAAAGATGGGGTGGTTAGCTATGATTGGGTACTTAACAGGCGCTGGTTCATTTCTATTATTTAGCGTTGTGTAATTCGTATTCAAAAAATAGTACTTTCACAACAAAACACTATACATGAATTTAAATTTTCTACCGATGTTCTTTTCTATTCAAGAAAGTTCATCTGATATTCTAGAAGAAGCTACTTCAATTATTGAAACTGAACAGATCTCCATGTGGCAATTGATATGGGGGTACGACTCCATGACAGGGGATTACAGCATTACTAGTTTAGTGGTGATGTCACTTCTTTTTCTGTTTTCATTTATTGCTATTTATGTTTTCATTGAACGTTTTATGGCTGTACAACGCGCATTGAAAGGGGAAAAAGATTTTATGCAAAAAATTACGGGATTCGTTAAAGCTGGAAATTTGAATGAAGCTAAAGATCATTGTAAATCTTCTGATAATCCTATTGCTAGAATGATAGAAAAGGGAATTAGTAGAGTGGGTAGACCCATGAAAGACATCACTACCTCCATTGAAAATGTGGGTAAATTAGAAATTTCAAGGCTTGAAAGAAGATTATCCATGTTGGCTACCATATCTGGTGTGGCACCCATGTTAGGATTTCTAGGAACTGTTCTTGGAATGGTAAAAGTATTTCAAAACATGTCGAAAGAAAAAACATTTGAAATTGCCAGTTTATCTGGTGGAATAATGGAGGCTATGATTACTACAGTAGGTGGATTAATTGTAGGTATAGTAGCCTATGTAGCTTACAATTACCTTGTGAGCAAGGTGGAGAAGGTCATTCATAATATGGAAGGTGCATCCATTGAATTTATAGATATTCTAGAAGCTCCAGGCAAATAATCCATGGATTTTAGGTCAGGTAATAAAATCAAAATTGAAGGCGGCATGTCATCCATGACTGATCTTGTATTTCTTCTTTTGATTTTTTTCATTGTGATTTCTACGATGATCACTGCGGGAGTAAACATTGATGTTCCTAAAAATGGTGGCAAGTCATCCAATAAGAAAATTCTGAGCATTAACATTAATGATAAAAATGAATACTTCATTAATAAGAAGAAAACAGCCATCACTAGTGAAGATATAGAAGGGGCCATTCTGAAAAACATTGGAAAAGACAGTATCATATCATTGTATGGGAGCGAAGAAAGTTCTTGGGAAGCCACTGTATATGTGATTGATATTGCCAAACAAAACAACTTTAAAATTTCATTGAACGGTAATAGAAAATGAGATCCTCCAATAAAATAAAAGTAGAAGGAGGGATGTCATCCATGACAGACCTTGTATTTCTTTTACTGATATTCTTCATTATCATCTCTACTTTCGTCAACACATCACATCAAATTCAGTTGCCAGATGGTAGTGGAGACCCATCGTTAACCTCACCTGTAAAAGTGTATGTAAATGCGGAAAATCAATTTTTTATTAATAGTAATGAAGAACCCATTCAGGTGTCTGGTGTTGAACGAGAAATAATGAACCTTATTGGTGAAAATAAGGCTATTGAATTATTGGCTGATAAAGAAGCTCATCGTGCTTCAGCTTACGAAATAATTAGAATAGCAAAACAAAATGCCCTGAAAGTCGTTATTAAAACTAAAGGCGGTAAATAAATTGGATCTCGTAAGAAAAAAAGATAATCGAACTGGCATCATTGTAAGTGTGGGTATACACCTGTCTTTATTGCTTTTTGTGTTTTTGAGTAAGGGATGTGTTGAACTGCAAAATCCACCTCAATTCACGTTAGAAGAGGTAGTGGTTCTAGATTTTTCTGAAAAAGGCGGTGGAAGTCCAGGAAGTTCATCCCCACAACAACCTCAACCCGTAGTTAAAGATCCTGCTCCCCAAGAAGTGACTCAGGAAGAGTCGCCCGTGGTAACCCCAACAAGCAGCAACACTCAAAATGCAACCAGCGAAGAAACTACTGCTGAACCCGAGCCACAACAACCTAAAAACGATTTTAGCAACCTATTTGGACATGGTTCTGGAAGTAGTCAAGGAGGAAATGGCCAAGGAGAAGGCACTGGAATAGGCACTGGAAGTGGGCCCGATACAGGAGGTGGTATGGGTGATGGAAAAGGGAGACAGGTTATTGGAAATCCAGAACTCGATAATCCTAAAAGTTGGGAAGGATTTGTGATGGTTCAATTTATTATTGATGCAAGCGGCAATGTCATTAGCACCAAGGTGTTAAAGGGGCACTCTAAAACCACCATAAATCTTACCAGTAGCGATCAAATTTTTATAGAAAATGACTGCAGAAAAAAATTCAAATTTACTCCCACTTCTACAGGAAGTATAAAAGACAGACTCGTTAAACGTATTCAATACATTAAAAAGTAATGAAGACCTACGAAGAGGTCATTGACTTTTTATTCCAACAATTCCCATCTTACCAACAAAAAGGAGGAAGCGCATATAAAATTGGACTAGATAATATCCAGGCGATTTGTAAAATCATTGGAAATCCTGAGAAGAAAATCAAGACCATACATATTGCGGGCACAAATGGTAAAGGCACGGTTAGTAATTATCTAACTAACATATACCAACAAAATGGCTATAAAGTAGGAACCTTTACCTCGCCTCACCTTATCGATTTTAGAGAACGTATCACCATAAATGGGAAATGGATCCCCAAAGAGGATGTCGTTGATTTTTATGATGGATACAAAAATGACTTCAGCCAACTAGCGCCTTCTTTTTTTGAATGGTCTACTGCTCTAGCATTACATTATTTTCATAAAGAGAATACAGACATCAATATCATAGAAACAGGGTTAGGGGGTAGATTAGATTCTACTAATGTTATTCAACCTTTGCTATCCATCATCACAACCATTGGATTAGATCACAAAGAGTTTTTGGGTGATGACATAAAAAATATTGCAAAAGAAAAAGCCGGCATTATCAAAGAGAAAACTCCTGTATTATTGGGGCCTGATATAAAAGAAACGTTACCTGTTTTTGAAAAGATAAGTCAAGAAAAAGAGGCTCCTCTTCATCAGACAAAAGCCTCAATAATTCAGCAACCTACCCTACCCACTTATTTGCTTCAAAACTGGAGAACAGCTCGTGAAGCCAGTTCTATTTTATCAACAGTCTTTCCTGTACGTATTGAAGATGACCCTAAAAAGTACCTCACTATTAAAGGAAGGTGGCAAGTGGTACAAGACAAGCCCAAAATAGTGCTAGATGTGGGTCACAACGAACAAGGGGTTCGTGCCATCGTAAATCAACTTGATAAGGAGTCTTATGACCAACTACACATCCTGTTAGGTTTTTCAGCTGAAAAGGAGATGGATAAAATATTACCGTTATTTCCAAAGGAGGCTACTTACTACATCACAAAATCAACCAATGAAAGAAGTGCCGATCCCCAAATAATTGCAACCCATATTTATAGTGAAAAGGTAAATTGCTATCTCGACTTTAAAGAAGCATTTCATTCCATAAATAAGGCCGTGAAAAAAGATGATTTTGTATTAATATGTGGTAGTGCTTTTCTAGTGGGAGACATCCTGCAAGAATTTTTCTAGCTGCCAATGAACAAAAAATAAAATTTATAATATATTTGCAGACCCAAATGAGGGCGATTAGCTCAGCTGGTTCAGAGCACCTGCCTTACAAGCAGGGGGTCACTGGTTCGAATCCAGTATCGCCCACCAAGCCTCAATTGAGGCTTTTTTTTTGGGCAATTAGCTCAGTTGGTTTAGAGCGCTTGCTTGACAGGCAAGAGGTCAC
>JAYPLD010000001.1:65901-73066 GCA_038129265.1 Crocinitomicaceae bacterium | reverse complement strand
TTAATTTTATTAGGTAGGAATGACAAAAAATTGGAAGATAGGGCATCAGAGTTATCAGCCATTACTTCGAATGAAATACAAACTTTAAATGTAGATTTTACTAAACCGGAAGAGCTCGAACATAAATTAAGCCAATTTTTATTATCTCAATCTTTAGAAGTAGATATCGTTATTAATAATACTGGAGGTCCTCCGGGTGGAAGATTAGATGCTGCTTCCTCTACTGAACTCATTTCTGCATTCAATATGCATTTAATCTCTTATCATAAGATTCTTGGAGTAGTATCTAAAGGGATGAAAGAGAGGTCTTTTGGGAGGATTATCAATGTGATATCTACATCAGTAAAACAGCCATTAAACGGATTGGGAGTTTCTAATACTATACGCGGAGCAGTAGCCAATTGGTCAAAAACATTGAGTAATGAATTAGGAGAATATAATATTACAGTTAATAATGTATTGCCAGGAGCCACAAATACGGGCCGATTAAATGAAATAATTAGAAATAAAGCGCAAAAACAAGCAATTGACGAACAACTTGTAAAAGACGGCATGGCATCAGAAGTTCCCATGAAAAGAATTGCTGAACCAGAAGAGGTGGCTTATGCTATTTTGTTTCTAGCTTCTGAATATGCTAGTTACATAAACGGCATAAATTTACCTGTGGATGGTGGAAGAACAAAATCGTTGTAACGCTAGGTGAGGAGTTTAAACCCTCTACCATGAACATTAATAATTTTTACGGAGGGGTCTCCTTTTAAATATTTTCGGAGTTTAGCAATATACACATCCATACTTCTACCATTGAAGTAATTGTCATCACCCCAAACTGCCTTTAAAGCATGATTTCGTTCAAGGATTTCATCTTGATTTTTACATAAAAGTTTAAGGAGATCGGCTTCTTTTGTGGTTAAATGAACGGAATCTTCACCTAACTTTAATAACTGCATTTTTGGATTAAACACAAATTTCCCTATTTGTACATCATCATAGTAATTTTCATTTTTATTGGAAGTTCTTTTTAAAACAGCATTAATACGTGCGATGAGTTCCTCCATATTAAATGGTTTGGTGATGTAATCATCTGCACCTATTTCAAATCCTTTTAGGGTGTCTTCTTTCATAGACTTAGCAGTGAGAAATATGATGGGTACGTTTTTATCTATTCCTCTTATATCCTCTCCTGTAGAAAAACCATCCTTGATTGGCATCATCACATCAAGAATTACTATATCAAAGTGATCATTTACAAATGCTTGGTACCCTGATTCGCCATTGTTCTCCCATTGGCAATAGAAACCTTTAGCAGTCAAGTAATCGGATGTAATGCCTCCTAGATTTTGATCATCTTCAATCAATAATATTTTAGTTTCTTCTTTTTTCATGACTCAATAATTTTTGAGGATTTAAGATTTAGTAAAAAGGTACTTCCGTAGCCTACTTTACTTTCTACTTTAATGGTTCCCTGGTGAAGTTCAATGATGGATTTAACATAGCTTAAACCTAAACCAAATCCTTTTACATTATGAACGTCTCCAGTGGGCACTCTGTATAATTTTTCAAATATCTTTTCTTGGTTACCCTTTGCAATTCCTATGCCATTATCTTTCATTCTAATCACTATGCCCCCTATTACATCTCTTGTTGAGATGATCACATGAGGGGTTTTCTCCGTATATTTAAGAGAGTTATCCAATAAATTGTAAATCACATTAGTTATGTGAAGTTTATCAGCCTCCACTATTTTATTTAATGCCATAAAGTCAGTTTCAATACGACCATTTTGTTTGTCAAATGCAATTTCTATGGACCTAATAGCCTTGTTGATGATGTCTTCCAAATTGAAAATTTCCAGTTTTAGTTCTGGTGTTCCTTTGTCTGAAATGGTGTTTTGAAGTACGGTTTCAACTAGTTTCCCTAGCCTCTCGTTTTCATGATTTATAGTGTTTAAAAATTTATTTTCCATTTCCACATTTAGGCTGATATTTTTGTCTTTTAACGCTTCACACGCTAATCCAATGGTTGCTATTGGTGTTTTAAGTTCATGTGTCATGTTGTTTATGAAATCAGTTCTGATCTGAGTTGTTTTTTTCTGATTGTTAATGACTCTAATGCTATAAATGAAGGTGCCTATTACGATGATGATGAGTAACGTAGAAATAAGAATAATACTAGTGAAAGATTTGATGATGGATTTTTCAAAATCTAGTATGTAAAGGGAGAATATTTTACTTTCGTTGTAAATATCATCTTTTAAAAATTCATCAGAAAAAATGGTTGCATTCGCTATTAATTCATTTTCTTTCTTTTTAAAATTAGAGAATAAAATGATCCCATTTGTGTCTGTAATAGAGTAAAAGAAATCAAGTTGTAGTTCATGAGTACGTAAGACTTGAGTAATAACCTCAATGATTTCATCATTTTCTAATAGCTGATCAAGATCAAAGTTTATTCCTAATGATAAATATCTATTGATGATATCAACAATTCTCTTTCTCTTGTTTATGAAATTTTGATCTTCCATTTCCTTCACCAGACTTGTAATGCTGTCCATTAGAGATTCTTCATCATATGGTGCGTTTTTATATGAAGAAATAGGGTTGAACGAGGGAAGAATTACATTAGAAGATTTTTCTAAAATTTGTAATTCTATTTTTTCAATAATTTCTTGATTACATAGTTTAATCACATTTTGAACGTTTAATTTCTTTTCTTCAAAATTGTGAGTAGCCCAGTAGTATTGTATGATAATAAAGCCTAGTAATGATATTGAACTAAGCAATATTATGGTCATTATGTAATTTTTGATTTCTTTCAAATGACTATGTTGATTTTACAAGGGAATATTGCTGTGTTTCTTTTTAGGTAAATCCACTTTTTTGTTTTCAGTCATTTTAAACGCCTTTATTAACTTTTCTCTTGTTTTATGGGGGAAAATAACTTCATCAATATACCCTCTAGCCGCAGCATTATAAGGGTTGGCAAATAATTCGGCATACTCTTTTTCCTTCTCTTCCCACTTTTCCTTTGGATTTTCCGCACCTGCAATTTCTTTCTTGAAAATGATTTCAGCAGCACCCTTTGCTCCCATAACGGCTATTTCAGCAGATGGCCAAGCATAATTCATGTCAGCTCCAATATGTTTGGAATTCATTACATCATAGGCTCCTCCATAAGCTTTACGCGTTATTACGGTTATTCTAGGTACAGTTGCTTCGCTAAATGCAAAAAGTAATTTAGCTCCGTTACTTATTATTCCATTCCATTCCTGATCTGTTCCGGGAAGGAATCCAGGTACATCTTCTAGCACTAATAACGGGATATTAAAGGCGTCACAAAACCTCACAAATCTGGCTCCTTTTACAGATGCATTGACATCTAAAACACCTGCTAATACTGCGGGCTGATTGGCTATAATTCCAATGGATCGACCTGCCATTCTTGCAAATCCCACTACTATGTTTTCTGCATAATCCTGTTGTACTTCAAAAAAGCTATCTTCATCAATGAGGCTTGAAATGACTTCTTTAATATCATAGGGTTGATTTGGGTTCTCAGGAATTATTTGATCTAGTTCGTATCGGTTTTCATTTTTGAATTCATAAGGAGTGTGATATGCTGATTCTTCACAGTTCTGTGGGATATACTCCAGTATTTTTTTGAGATGATTTAGCGTATCTAATTCATTTTCGCAAGCAAAATGAGTGACGCCAGATTTAGTCATATGAGTTTCAGCACCACCAAGTTCTTCTGCAGTAACTTCTTCGTTTGTAACCGTTTTAACCACATTTGGCCCCGTTACAAACATGTAAGAAGTATTCTTAGTCATAAAAATAAAATCGGTTAACGCAGGTGAATACACCGCACCACCAGCACAAGGTCCTAGTATAGCTGAAAGTTGAGGTACGACACCAGATGCTTTCGTGTTTCTGAAAAATATATCCGCATAACCCCCAAGTGAAACTACGCCTTCTTGAATTCTAGCTCCTCCAGAATCATTAAGACCGATTATTGGTGCGCCATTTTTCATGGCTAAATCCATGATATTACAGATTTTCTTAGCATGGGCTTCAGCTAGCGAGCCTCCTAGTACGGTAAAATCTTGTGAGTAAATGTAAACGAGTCTCTTATTTATTGTTCCGTAACCAGTAATAACCCCATCTCCTAAAAATTTTGTTTTATCCAGTCCGAAATTTGTTGACCTGTGCGTGACTAATCCACCGATTTCCTCAAAACTATTTTCATCAAGAAGTACTTCAATTCTTTCCCTCGCAGTTAGTTTTCCTTTTTTGTGTTGCGCTTCGATTCTTTTTACACCACCACCTTCTTTTGATGCGTTAATTTTGTTCGAAAGATCTTTTAATTTATCATTCATATTCAATTCATTAAATCTTCAATCTCCTCTGCTTCTAGAGGTATGTTTTTCATTAGGTTCAATGGTTCTCCGCTGGCTTGAACCACTACATCATCTTCTAGTCTTATCCCTAAGTTTTCTTCAGGAATATAAATTCCAGGTTCCACCGTAAATACCATGTCTTTTTCAATAGGATTAATCCAAGACCCTACATCATGTGTATCTAGTCCGATGTAATGTGAAGTTCCGTGCATGAAGTATTTTTTGTATGCTGGCCAGTTTGGATCCTGATTCTTAATATCATCTAATGAAATTAATTTAAGATTCACCAATTGTTCTTCCATTAGCTTACCAACCTGTTTATGATAATCATTTAAAAGAGTTCCTGGAATTAATAGTTTCGTTGCTTCTTTTTTTACATGTAAAACGGCATTGTAAACTTCTTTTTGTCTTTTAGTAAAAGAACCGTTTACAGGAACACATCTAGTTAAATCGGAAGCATAATTAGCATATTCAGCTCCAAAATCCATTAAAATCACATCCCCATCTTTACATTCTTTATTGTTTTCGATGTAATGCAAAACACACGCAGCACTTCCTGAACCTACAATAGGAGTATACGCAAATCCCTTTGATCTGTTATTTAAGAATTCGTGCATTAATTCAGCCTCTATTTCATACTCCATCACACCTGGTTTAATGAAATTTAAAATTCTTCTGAACCCCTTTTCTGTAATATCACATGCTTGTTGCATTAATGAAATTTCTATGGGATCTTTTACAGATCTAATTTGATGCATTATTGGGGCAGATCTTTTAATGGTATGTTGCGGAAAATCCTTCTTGAATTTTTCTGTAAACCGATCTTCTCTAGTCTGCATTATATTGTTTGTTCTTAAGTGCTCATTAGAATTCAAATAAACCTGTTCACTTTCAACAACCAATTGCCTGAAAATGGATTCGAATTGATTTAACCAGTAGACTGTTTTTATTCCTGATGTCTCAAATGCTTTTTCTTTCGTCAGTTTTTCACCTTCCCAGACCGCAATTTGTTCGTTGGTTTCTTTTAAAAACAGAATTTCGCGGTGAGATTCATTCTTGCAGTCAGGAAAAATCACTAAAATACTCTCTTCTTGATCTACTCCACAAAGGTGAAAGATATCACGATGTTGTACAAATGGGAGTGTACTGTCAGCCCCAGTATTGTAGATATCATTTGAATTAAAAACAGCAAGACTGTTTTTTTCTAAATGTTTGATGAACCGTTTCCGATTATTAATGAATAAATTTTTGTCTATTTGGTGGTATTTCATGGTAGTTTAAAAGGATAAAATTAACATATTTACCATTAATGGTATTTTTCAACTTGTTTATATGTTAAATCCATTTCATTTTTCAATAAACAACTGAAAGCAATGACAATTACATGACAATTATTACCTGCTTTTAAGTGCATTTTTGTTTTGTATTGAAATCCATCAGTATAATAGCATTTACTCATCGGCATCTTAGCTTCGATGAAATTGGTTTATTCCACCTTGATGATGACAAGCGTTTTGATACGCTTACCCGAATAAAACAACAAATTTCGTGTGATGAATTAATGTATTTGTCCACTTGTAACAGGGTAGAATTTATTATTTCTTCCTCATCATTGATAAGTCAAGACGATGTTTCAAGACTTATTCATTCTTTTAATTTGCCCATAAACACTAATCAAAAAGAAGATATTACGCAAAGAGTAGAGGTATTTCACGAGCATCAAGCAGTAGAACATTTATTTTCAGTGGCCTCTTCATTAGATTCTTTAGTAGTTGGTGAACGAGAAATAATTACTCAAGTTAGAAAAGCTTTTGAAGAATGTAGAAATCATGGGCTTTCAGGAGATGTTATACGAGTATTAGTTCAATCGACTATTCAAACCGCCAAAAAAATATACACTGAAAGTGCTATCGCCACCAGACCCGTGTCTATTGTTTCATTAGCTTATTTGGAACTAAAAAAGTATTTATCCTCCCCAAAAAACATTGTGGTTATTGGTGCAGGAAAAACCATTTCCTCTATGTTGAAATTTGTTTCTAAAAACAACAATCACCAATATACCCTTTACAACAGAACTAAGGAAAATGCTGAAATTATTGCTGATCAATTGGGGTTACATGCAGAGGTGAAATCACTAACTGATCTACCCAATCATCAAAAGAAAATTGATATCATCATTACCTGTACCGGCTCCCAGTCGGTTGTTCTTTCAGAAGAAATATACCAAAAACTGAATCCGTCTAATCAAAAAATAATCATTGTGGATTTAGCTGTGCCGAACGACTGTGCAGAATCTCTTCACGATTTTGATGAAGTTGATTTGATTACAGTGAATGAACTTAAAACTATTGCTGAAAAAAATTTGAAAGCCAGAACTAAAGAAGTTGAGGAGTGCAAGGTTATAATCAAGCATCAAATGGAAGAATATATACATTGCGAGAAACAACGAGAATTGGAACGTGCTATGCAATCAGTCCCAGCACGAATAAAGGGAATAAGAGAAAAAGCTATTAGTGAGGTGTTTGCTAAAGAAATAGACAACTTAGATCCAAATGCAAGAAAAATAGTGGATGATGTCATTGATTATATGGAGAAGAAATACATCAGTGTTCCCATGAAAATGGCTAAAGAAATCTTACTAAAAGAAGCCATAAAATAATTTTTGTTGACTCGTAATATTATTATCGGATCTAGAGGGAGTGATCTTGCATTATGGCAGGCCAATTACGTTAAAGATCATTTAAAATCAATTGGTTTATCATCCACGAT
>JAYPLD010000001.1:64173-65801 GCA_038129265.1 Crocinitomicaceae bacterium | reverse complement strand
GGTGCCTATAGTGCTTTGGATCATTTGGGAAATCGTCAGATTTGGACAACTTCAGCTAATGAAGTAAATGATGTGCCTACACGTTGCTTTGGCTCAAATAAAGAAGTCGAAGAAATAATTTCGAAATTGAATAATAACCAGCATTCATTTAAGGTTTGGATTTCTAGAGAGTTGAGTAAGAAGAGTGCTTTCAAACGACTCATTGAAAAAGCGAATGGTAGTATCACTGCTCGATCATTAATATCAAAGGAAGTGGTGCCGTTAACCTCTTTGCCAAAGACTGACTGGGTATTTATCAACTCCTCTTTTGCATTAGATTCAATTGCAATACATATAGAAAAACTAAAAGAGAAAAAATGGGCTGCTTTTGGTAAAGCAACAGCTAGTTATTTACAAAAAGTGGGTATTGAACCCACATTTATTGGTGAAGGTTCTCCAAAACAAGTGGCTCAGCAGTTCTTTAATAATTTGGGAAAAGATACCGTCTTTATTCCATCTTCAAACCTGAGTTTAGGTACCGTTCAAGAATTAATTCCAGCAAGTCAAAAAGAAGTAGTCACTACTTATAAAACAGTTCACCTTAAAGAGAAAATTTCAAACCAAGACTGTTTGGTATTCACCAGCCCAAGCAATGTGGAAGCCTACTTTTTAATGAACACACATCAACATCAAAAAGTAGTGAGTATTGGCCCAAGTACGACTAAAGCATTAAATGAAAAAGGAGTTCAAGATGTTGTCGAAACCTATGAAAGTACTGAATTGGCTTTAGCGGATATGGTATTATCCTTATTTTAATCCTGTGAATTATTTAGGTCATTTAGTGTTGTCTGGACAAGATGATGAGGTGATGTTGGGTAACTTTATAGCTGATGGGGTTAAGGGATCTTCTTATAAAATGTATCCCTCAGGAGTCCAAAAAGGCATTTTATTGCATCGAAAAATTGATGATTTTACGGACCATCACGAATCTTACTTAAAAGGTAAAAGAAGGTTTTATGATGATTATCCCAAAATGGGGGGTGTTATTTTAGATATTGTGTATGATTATTTGTTATGGCAATACGAGCTAAAGCATCAAAAACTAAACTTAAAAGAAGAAATTAAACGATATTACCAGACACTTGATGCTCAAAAAATCCTTATGCCAGATCGGGTAAAGTTCATGTATGGCTACATGAAAAGAGATGATTGGCTCTCTAACTATCAGCATGAGTGGGGTATTAAAAGAGCTTTAAATGGTATTGGTCGTAGAATAGGATATTCTGATCATTTAGAGCACAGTTTTAGCTTAGTATCTCGTAATAGAAAAAAATTCACGGAAGAATTTGAAACATTCTTCCATGAAATAAAAAATGAGGTTAATTATAGCTGAATTTGTATTTTTACTTTAAATCATAAGACATGAACATTAAAGCACCATTCAACCTTTACAAGTGGATTGAAGATAACAAAGAGTTATTGAAACCACCTGTAGGAAATAAGAATTTGTATATAGAGTCAGGCGATTACATTGTTATGATTGTAGGTGGACCAAATGCCAGAAAAGATTATCATTACAACGAGACGGAAGAGCTGTTTTTTCAGCTAGAAGGTGATATTTTAGTTAAAACCCAACAAGATGGAAAATG
>JAYPLD010000001.1:48962-64073 GCA_038129265.1 Crocinitomicaceae bacterium | reverse complement strand
GTTGGGTATTATTGTAATCTGAATACCTTATTTCCCAACTGTAGCCATCTATTTGAGCCAATTTTCCTTTGTAGTAACCGTCCCAATAATCTGTCATCACATTGGTGTGATAAATTTCTTCTCCCCATCGATTAAATATCCATAATTGAAACTCATTGATGTTCTCACCTTGTATTTCAAATACATCATTTATCCCATCATCATTAGGGGTAAATGTATTGGGGACATAAAGTATACCTTCCATATTAATTTGCACCGAATCTGAAGCTGTACAACCTAATGAATCACTTACATGTAATACATAAAAGGTGTTTTCAGGGGTAGTTATTTGGGGAGTTAAACAATTGATGCAAGACAAGAACTGAACTCCTTCCCAATAATAATTAGGAGCGTCTGTACTACCTGAAAGAGTTACATTTTCGCCAAATTGAATCCATAAGTCTGGTCCAGCATCGACAAATGGCATTGGGTTTACCTCCACTAAAACTGAAAACGTATCAGCACATCCTACAGCTGTTTGAATAATAACTTGATAATTAGTTGAATTAACAGGGTAAGCATAGGTACAGCAACTATCCGGATTAGATAGGCTGTTGGCAGGGTACCAAAAATAACTATCTCCATTGTTTGCATAAATAAAGGTGGTATCACCTGAGCATATGGTGGTGTCACCAAAAGCTTGTCCAGCGTAGCCAAAAACCATGACTTGTACGGAATCTGTAATGGATCCACATGTATTTGTGGAGGTGAAATAATACAATTGATTACTATCGGTAAATGTCAAAGCATTAGTTGGAGGTAAGGATATTAGGTTCGTGTTGGGGAACCATATCGCATTATTAACATTGCTAGGAGCTAATAATAAAGTATCGTTTTGACATAAAATCACGGTATCTTGCATGATTGGAGAAGGAATACTTTGATCTACATTAACAAGTACCGAATCTTGAAAAACACATCCACTAGAACTAGTTATTTCAACCGAATAATATTGAGTGTTCTGAGGAAAAACAATAGGGTCAGCACTGTCCGAATTTAAGATAAAATTCCCTAGCCACCGGTATTGATATCCTCCCGAAGCAAATAGCTGTAAACTATCTCCAAGGCATATCGTAGAATCTGGGCTAATAGTATAATTGTCGTTAACTACTTGAACTTCAAAATAAGCTGTATCTACCCCGCAACTATCTGTAGCTACTAACATGTATGTAGTTGTAGTTGTTGGGAAAGCGGTTACTTGTTGGCCAGTTGAACTAGATAAACTAGATGATGGCGACCATTGAAATTGCGTTCCTCCATAACCAGTAAGATTGGCAATAGAACCAGGACATAGTAAACTATCACCTATAATAACAGCATTGTCTTCGCCATAAACACTCAGTTGAATAAATGCAGTGTCTGACAATACACAAGAAACCGAATCGGCTACAATTAACGAGACACTGTATAGTCCTGTATCTGCATATAAATGGGATGGTGACATGAGATTTGATGTATTGCCATCTCCAAAATCCCAATAATATAAATTACCTCCAGAAGATTGGCTTGAAAACTGGTATGAATTGGGAATACAGGCATAATAATTGGGGACGCTAATAGCCGTGTTGATGTCTTCTAAAGCAAATTTAAAAACACCTAAATTACAGTTGGTTGTACTGCCATTTGTACTTGACCAAGCGCCTGGTGTTGTTGGGAAATCGTTATTGTTAAAACATCCTGCACAAACAGCTTGATAAACCTTGCCGTTTTTGTCAAATCTACTCGTGCCTCCATCTACATGTTCATCACTTTGAGCCCCACCAAAATAGGTGCCATAAAGAATAGATTGCATATTTTCTTCAAAAACACCAAGGTAAAAATCAGATCCATCAGTTGTGGATTGGAATGCATTAGAGGTGAGAGGTAGGTTATTTGTGGTTCCTGCACCATTTAACCCACCCCAACCACAAACGTAAATTAAACCGCAGTCTGAAACTAAAAAAGCAGTTGGTGTTATGGTTTTAGTGACCGATCCAGTACCAAATGTGGATGAGAGTGAAATAGAACTTAAATCGGAGGTGAATTTTTGAATGTATTGCGAGCCAGACGAACTGTAAATACCAGCTGGAAATGAAGGCATTGCACTATTGGTAAGCCCAAAAACAAAAACATCATTATTGATGTCAATCTGAACGAAATAGTTTTGGTTATATCCGCCATTCCCTACATAGGTGGCTGCACTTAAATTATTTAGATTATCAAATTTAGCAATGAAACCATCAACTCCTCCGTTGTAATTAGGTTGTGCACTAGTTGAGGTGGTATTCAGATTTCCACTCATGGTCCCGCCCGTAATGTAGACATCACCCAACGAATTGATTTGTAATGAATAAGCAGCATCATTTTGACTTCCTCCGTAATAGGAACTCCATAATAAACTAGACAGGTCAGGGTTTAATTTAAAAACAACCGCATCTTGTAATCCTCCTGAACTTGTTTGAGCTGCTCCTACCATGGGAAAATCAATTGATTTGGTGGTTGAGGCTACATAACAATTCCCTGCGGTATCAAGAATAATTTCACCCCGATATTCATCAGCATAAAAATTACATAGCCCAGAAGTATTGTAGAAGTTAGCCCCTGATTCATTTATACCATCATTGCCAGAACCACCAATAAAAGTGGATCCTAATAAGTTGTTGCCATTACTCGAAAATTTGGTGACTACAATGTCAATTCCATTCGGGTAGGGGATGTAAGAACCAATAAATCCCCAGCTACTACCTCCATTAAATGAATTGTCAAACGCGTTTGTGCTTATTGGAAAATTGGCAGACCCTGTTGACCCAAGAACAAATAGTTCATCATTGTCATTTACGACTAAACTATGTGGATTTTCGGGACCATTGCCTCCCAGGTAAGTGCTATAGATTAAAGATGTTCCGTCAGTAGAAAATTTAGTGATGCACATGTCTGTATTACCCCCGCCAAAAAATTGCTGAAAAGGACCCAATGTGGTGGGATAACCAATAGCAAAAGAAATACTTCCTGCATAGAGATGACCGGAATTATCATAAGTTGCTGTCTGCCCCCAGTTCATAGCCGATGATCCTGAATAGGTGGAAAAGATTAAGACGGGGTCAATAATCAAAGGATATTTTTTGTTGTAAGGTTTTAAAAGTTTGAAAGAAATTACATTTTCATTAAGTACGTATTTACACGGTATTTCTATTTTTTGATCCTTAATGATTTGGTAGGCCAATGGAGCTTGTTCAATTACATTTCCAAGTGCTGTCTCTAACACAAGATGACCTGCTTTCAAATACAATTTATTTAATCCATTAAATTGAATTTTGATGTCTTTTGCACTTCGCTTTGGATGTACGATAAAGTCATATTTAAGGTGACCAAACTTCTCGTAGTAATGCAAATCAACTCCATCATAGATGTTTAGGTATTTAACCTCTTTGTAAATAGGCACTTTATTTGCCCATTTGGTGCTATCATTTCCAATAAAATAATTTTCATAGAAGCTGTAGGATTTTATTCCTTCTAATTCTGCTTGGTTAGCACCTAAAAAAACGGTTTCGTAGGTGTGGGTTTGAACTAGTGCATCATTTGATTTAGCGTGTCTAATTTCATCTATTTTGTGTTTGTCAAAAAGTTGATATGTTACTTTGTCTTTTTGAAAATAAAAACGTCCAGCAGCATGATCAAGCTTAAATTCAACTCGAGGTTCAAACTGGCCTTTGTTCGCGATGAATTTGGGTTGTGAAAGTCCTTCCTTTTGTGCAAAAAGGCTTAAAATAAAGACGATTAAATATATAAACTGGTTTTGTCTCATCTGCTTCGCAAATAAACAATTTTGTTAAAAATATCTTCCATTAACAAACGTATATTTCATTTAAAGGTTGTACTCTTGTAAAGTTAAAAATTCCCAATGAGTGACGCTATAAAACATGAATGTGGAATTGCCCTGTTGAGGCTTAAAAAACCAATGTCCTATTATTTAGACAAATATGGTACTTCGCTGTACGGTCTAAATAAGATGTATTTGCTTATGGAAAAGCAACATAATAGAGGACAAGATGGGGCCGGATTAGCTAATATTAAATTTGATGTATCACCAGGAACACGCTACATTAGTCGATTCAGAAGCGTAAAGTCTCAACCCATAAAGGATATCTTTCAACACGTAAATCAACGTTTTGAAAATTTATATGCTTCAGATCCAGCTAAATTAAAGGATGTCGATTATTTAAAAGCAAATGAAGCTTTCACTGGTGAACTTTATTTGGGTCACTTGAGATATGGGACTTTTGGAAAAAACAGCAAGGAAAACTGTCATCCATTTTTGAGACAGAATAACTGGATGACTAGAAACTTAGTAGTGGCTGGTAATTTCAATTTAACCAATGTAGATGAGCTTTTCGATTTGTTAGTCAACATTGGTCAGCACCCAAAAGAAGTTTCAGATACCATTACTGTAATAGAAAAAATAGGGCATTTTCTTGACCAAGAGAACAATAGACTTTTTAAAGAATATAACGAAAAGGGGCATTCTAATAAAGAGATTTCATCCCTCATAGCCAAGAATATGGACATTCCATCGATTTTGAAAAACGCTTCAATGGACTGGGATGGAGGATACACTATGGCTGGCCTAATTGGACATGGTGATGCTTTTGTATTACGTGATCCTAATGGAATAAGACCTGCTTTTTGGTATGAAGACGATGAGGTTTTAGTTGTTACTTCAGAGAGGCCTGTAATACAAACCGCATTTAATGTGAAGTGGGAAAATGTAAATGAGCTTAAACCTGGCCATGCGTTAATTGTGAAAAAAGATTTCGATGTAAAAGAAGTAGAAATCAATTCGCCAAGTAATCTTCAAAAATGCTCATTTGAACGAATTTATTTTTCAAGAGGAACGGATAAGGACATTTACAAAGAAAGACTAATGCTGGGAAGTCTTGTTACCCCACAAGTATTAGAGGCGGTAAATTTCGATTTAAAGCGAACTGTTTTTTCTTTTATTCCTAATACGGCAGAAATGTCTTATTATGGAATGATTAAGGCTACTGAAGATTATTTATCAGGCGTCAAGAAGAAAAAAATTCAAGAACTTGATCAAAATGATTCTCAGTATCAAGAAAAATTAGATGACATTCTTTCCATCAGAACAAGAGGTGAAAAAATCATGGTAAAGGATGCAAAATTGAGAACGTTTATAACTCAAGATGATTCCCGTGATGAAATGGTGGCGCATGTATATGATATCACGTATGGGTCTATAAAAAGAAACGAAGATTCTTTAGTGGTAATTGATGATTCCATTGTAAGAGGGACCACGTTAAGAAAAAGCGTAATTAGAATTTTAGATAGGTTAGAACCTAAGAAGATTGTTGTTGTTTCTTCTGCACCTCAAATTAGATATCCAGATTGTTATGGAATTGACATGGCCAAGCTGGGTGATTTTATTGCTTTTCAAGCTGCTGTAGAGTTGTTAAAAGATCAAGATAAATTATCCATTATGGATGAGGTATACCAGTTATGTAAAACTGCAGAAATTGAAGGAAAGTTGAAAGAAGAAAACTTTGTTAAGAGAATTTATGAATCATTTAGTTATGAAGAAGTATCTAAGAAAATAGCTTCCTTGTTGACCAATGACAACATAAATGCAGAAGTTGAAATTATTTTTCAAACGGTTTCAAACTTACACAAAGCTTGTCCCAATCACACTGGAGATTGGTATTTTACAGGTAATTATCCTACCCCAGGAGGGAATAAAGTGGTAAATAAATCGTTTATAAATTACGTAGAAGGAGTAAATAAAAGGGCGTATTAACTTACTTTTTCTTCTTGTAAAGCGGAACATTAGAACAGGCCTCCCCAAACATTAGTGATTGTACTACTCCCATTAATCTAGTGGTTATTTCTAAGTAGCTCTTTTCAGGAATGTAAGTATCACTACAACCTTTAATCAACACCTTTTTATCTTTAAATGGATTAAGTTCAAGTTTTTGGATGTTCTCTGAAAAAATGATTTTTTCAAGCTCCAATTTATCTCCAAGAAATACAGATTCGGTATAATTAAAAAGGTAGGTAGATACCAACATAAAAGCCCAATTAGGTATGATGGTCTCAACACTACAATATATTCCTACATAAGTATTAGCATATTGACTCCAATCATGATTTTTTAATTCCTCTCTGAAGACTTTTTCTTTTAGTACAAGTCCATTAAATAGCCAAGGTTGTATATCAATTAACTTTCTTTTTTGGTGGCCATAAAATGTTTTCATTTCTAATGTCAACAGACCACTTTGCTGTACTCTATTTATGATTTCGTTGCTCAACTATAGTATCTAAAACCTTCTTTGTTGGGTTCTTTTGAGATGGATTCTAATGTAAAGTTATTATTATTCTCAATAGGTAAAGACAGTAAAGAGTTGTGTAACTTTTCATAGGTGTCAAAATCAATAAATGTTCTATTTTCTAAAGCAGCTATCATATCTAAGTCTTTGATTTTGTTTTTCCAATCCGATTGGATAATTCCCTCGAAGGTCTTAGATTTTGAACCACTACCATAGCTAATAAATCCAAAATTTTTACCGATAAGTTCTTCCTGATTTTGATAACACAAGAATAGGTGGCTTATCAACGACATAAATATGGATGCAGTATACATGTTTCCTATCTCCCCAGATGCAACCTCACCATCAGCAATTTTTTCAGCAACAAACTTCTTATACAGTGATGATTTAGAAGCTGCTTTTTTCCATGATTTTACATCTTCTTGATCATAAGGACCTATTTCATCTTCAATCAGGTTAAACTGATTATTTTCTTTCATCCACTCTAACCAAATATCAGACATCATTCTTCTTCCTTGAAACGCATAGGGTAAGTGAAAAACTAACTTATCCCAATTTTCTAGCAAATTGGTTTTTTTCTGTACTTGAAAATGAGTCATGCTTTCTCTTATTCTTTTCGAGTAGCAAGCATTTGAGTATTGACCGTCAAATACAGGTTCTTCGTAAAAGAGCTCAACCATTCCTTTTTCAGAGTTTGTAATTTGCTGAACGGTGCTTCCTTCAAGATCTTCATTTTTCAAAACTCTTCTTGGTTTGAAAAAATCTCCAACGTGTTCCATGCTAATACCAATGGTTTCTTCAAAGGCTATAATACTTGGGTTTGCAGTTATATACATGGCTACAGCTCCAGCTCCTTGAGTATATTCGCCTGAAGATCCTAATTCGTATTTAGCTACATCTGATGCAATAACAATGGCTTTTCTGCTATGGTCACATTTTATCCAATCTATGCAGTTTTCTAATGCATCAACTGCACCAACACAAGCAAAAGTCATATCAACCACATCACAATTTTTAAAACACCTTTCACCAAATTCACTTTTTAGTTTTTCTTCAACCATACCCACCGCATAGGTTGCAGTTGGTTTGGCTGCATCTAAAGCACTTTCTGTTCCTAAATATATTCTTCCAATTTTAGTCGGGTCAATTTTATTTTTAGTGATTAACTTATCTAAAGCATTTGCGGCCATGGATGCTGCGTCCTCATTAACGTCCATGAGAGCCATGGCCTTCAAACCAAGCCCTTTTTCTAGTTTTGCAGGTTCTATATTTCTAGCTATTGCTAAGTCATGTATTTTAAGTCCCAATGAGGGTACGTAAAAGTCTATAGCGTCAATTCCAATTTTTTTCATAATTCGTTTTAAATCATTCCTAAGTCTAGTTTAGCTTCCTCACTCATCATGTCTTTATCCCAGGGGGGGTCAAAAACAATATTCACCTTAGATGTTTTAACTCCATGAACTTCCCCCACCTTATCCTCTACTTCTTTTGGTAGAGTTTCTGCCACAGGACAATTTGGTGATGTTAAAGTCATGTCAATTCCCACATTAATTTCATCATCAATTTTTATTTCGTAGATTAAACCAAGCTCATAAATATCAACTGGAATTTCAGGGTCAAAAATGGTTTTCAGCATATTGATGATTTTATGCTCAGTTTTCTTTTTTAGTTCTCTTAATGGATTATCCATCTTTAGTATTGTTTTTCAAGCTAAATGCCATGGCATATGATTTCATTTCTTTCACCATGCCTACTAGGCCATTAGCTCTTGTTGGTGATAAGTGATTGGTCAAGCCAATAGTATCGATAAATTTTAATTCAGCTTTTAGTATTTCATCAGGAGATTGCTTGTCTAAGACTCTGATCAACAGCGCTATTATACCCTTTGTAATAATAGCATCGCTGTCAGCACAAAAAGTAATTTTATTTTCTTCATATTCAGCATGTAACCATACATTGGATTGGCATCCTTTAATTAGGTTATCCCCTGTTTTTAAATGATCTGGTATAAGAGGAAGATCTTTTCCTAATTCGATAATATGCTCATATTTCTCTAGCCATGAGTCAAAAAATTCAAACTCCTCAATCACATCTTGTTCAAGTTTAGGTATGCTCATGTTTAACGTTTCGGCCTAAAGATAAAACAAGAATGCATTTTTATCTATAAAATTCGAAACTATTTGATAAGTTGTTGAATGATTTCCTGGACTTTAACTACCTTTTTTAATTGATATTTTCCATTTCCGGCCTCATTTAATTTGGCATATTTACTTACATAAATGCATTCAGCACCCATTTTCACCACTTCTTTAATTCTTTCATTTATTCTGCTTACTGGCCTGATTTCACCGCTTAATCCTACTTCTCCAATAAAACATGTTTTTTGAGGTATTGGGAAATCAAAGTTTGATGAAAGAACAGCACAAATAATGGCTAAGTCAATTGCTGGGTCATTAATTTTTATTCCTCCTGTAACGTTAATGAAAATATCTTTTTGATTTAATTTTAATCCTCCTCTTTTTTCAAGTACAGCTAACAACATATTTAGCCTCTTGCTGTCAAGACCATTAAATGATCTTTGAGGAGTGCCATAAGTTGCTGTTGAGCTCAATGCTTGTATCTCAATCATTATAGGTCTGATCCCTTCCAAACTACATCCAATTGCTATTCCACTGAGTTCAGATGTATTTTCTGAAATGAGTAATTTGTTAGGTGATTTCACTCCTTTCAGGCCATCTTCAAACATTTCATATATCCCAATTTCGTTGGTGTTTCCAAACCGATTTTTGGTACTTCTCACAATTCTGTAGAGGTGGTTTTTGTCTCCCTCAAATTGAAGGACGGTATCCACCATATGTTCAAGAATTTTAGGTCCTGCTATAGATCCGTCTTTTGTAACATGACCAATAATTAAGGTGGGTATTTGTTTAGTTTTGGCATATTTAATCAGCACTTCAGCGCAATGTCTAATTTGTGTTGTACTCCCCTGAACAGAGTCAATTTCGTCTATACTTAAAGTTTGAACAGAGTCAATTATTAATAACTCAGGAAATAATTTTTCTGCTTCTGAAATGACATTTTCTAATTTTGATTCATTAAGTACATAGCACTGTTTGTTTTCATCCTTTAGTCGCTTAGCTCTTAATTTAATTTGTTCCGCGCTTTCTTCTCCTGTTACATACAGCACTGTTTTATTTAAACTTAGCGCTAATTTTAAAGTTAATGTAGATTTTCCAATTCCTGGCTCACCAGCAAGAAGCGTAACGGAGCCTGAAACCAATCCGCCTCCAACAACTCTGTTGAATTCTTCATCATTGGTTAATAATCGAATAGCGGCATTTTCCTTAATGGACGAAACAGGAATGGCTTTTTTAGTTTGAACCTCATACAGGGTTTGTTTACTTTTAGAAGAGGTTTGTTGTTGTTCTTCAAGGGTGTTCCATTCATTACACCCACTGCATTTACCTGTCCATTTAGGACTTTCTTGACCACAAGATTGGCAAACAAAAACCGATTTTGATTTACTCATAAGATAAATAAAGGGCTTTAAAACATATTTTAATTACGTTTTTATTTTTTTAACTAAACTCACGTTTGATAAACAAATAAATAAGCTCATTAGCCCCCAAACCAATATGGAAGCCTTATCTGTATCAAGGTAGTTATTCAAAATTCCATGAGCAAAATAAGTAGCAAGAGAAACGATGATCATTAAAGTAATTCCTTTTGTTTGGTTATGATCTGAATTAATGTAGAATTTCCCCGAATAATAAAAGAAGGTAAATACAATACCAATAATAAGAATGAGACCTAAAATGCCTTGTTCTGATAGTGGTCCTAAGTATTCGCTGTGTGCATTACCACCGTCCCCAAAATTTGTACTAATAATGGTTAAATCACTGGCATCTTGGAATGGGGCATAAACGAATGCATATGTTCCCGGACCCCACCCCAATATGGGTCTTTCTTTAAAAAGTTGAATAGCTGAATTCCACCGATTTAATCTTTCAAGATTAGAGGCGTCAGTGGAAACATTAGACATGGATTCTAACCTTTCTGAAAAATTCTCGGTTGTATGTTCAGCGTCATTTTTGTTTAATACATAACCTATCTCATTGAAATTAAGCAGTATCAAAATCAAGGGGATGATAGAAAGGGATAACAACCATTTCATTTTTATTTTGAAATAATATAGTAGATAAACTAAAAGACCACCAAACATGGTTAGCCAGGCTGCCCTTGTGTAACTAAAGTAAAGCCCAATTAAAAGTATTACAATTACAAACAGATAAAAAAGCTTAGCATACAAGTTTTTTTGATTTCGGTAAAGCCAAAATGAAATAGGTATGGTCATGGCTAAAATGGCTCCATAGGAGGTGTGATCTTTAAAAAATGGCCACATTACCCAATGACCAGCTTCTTCACTAAAACCATGAAGCATATGATTTATTAATGTGTAACAAGTAACTAAGAACATAGGGATGGTGTATGCCGCTAAAAATTGCTTAATTGTATGAATTCCTTGTTTGAAATATAATGATCCATAGAAGTAAATAGGGCAAATAAACCATGTTCTTGCTAATAAATACTTGAAGGAAACAAGAGGCATTTCACTTGAGATGGAAGTTATAAACATCCAACAAAAATGCAGTATTATCAATACCGTTAAAGGATGACGTAAATGGTATAATTTATCTTTTAATTTCTTATTTAAAATGAGCTTTAAAATGAAAATCAAGCTAAAACCAAGTAGAAGCGGTTCTGTTGGGAAATAAAATCCTATTCCGCCTGTAAATAGATTTTCAAAATTGAATGAAAGGGGTGTGCAAAATACAATCAGTAAAAAAATAAAGTCTAGTCTAAAAATAAACCAATACGTAATTAAAATTAATACGGGTAACAGTAACTGTAGATAAATTTCATTAAAAATTAGAATGCCGTTTATTAGCGCAAACAAAGTGATTGCAATGAGGCCAACTTCTTTTTTCAATAAAAAGGAGAGCATTAGCTTCTTAGTTCAGAAATTCTTTGCTTTATAATCAGGCCTAAAATAGTTAACAGCACAACTGAAGTGGTTGACATGACTACGATTAGCCATCTTACAGGGTAAGATTTTTTTTCTGCAGGATAGGCTTTTTCAACTATAAATTTATGTGACAAAAAGCTATTTGCATCACTTTCGGCTTGCTCATATGAAGTTTCCATAGTAGCTAATCTTTCTGAAAGAAATTCCACTTTTACTTGAAACGATTTTAATACAGAACCAAATTGATCTGTCATTTCAATTTTATCTTGAAATTTTTTCTGTATGGATGGGTTTTTAGCATTTATATATGCTTCAGTAAGTGCCTGATAAGCATCATCCGTTACCACACCTAAAGAGGTTAATGCAGACATCGTGTCACGTAGCTGTTGCATCTCCGATTTTAATTTATTTAATTTTTCTTTTTTGATATTAAAGTCTGTTAATGCTCTTTCGTGAATCATGGCATTTTTGGTACTATCATACAATGAAGCAATATCATTTGCAATAAGCGCAGCTGTATCGGGGCTTTTATCCATTACAGTTATGATGACCGCACCATTATTATTTCTTTTAAAGCTGATATTTTCATAATAGGTTTTATTTAAATCTGTATTCACATATTTCCCAGTTACATCTATTTCATAATGATTCAGTAAATCATATTTACTGATTATCTTACTTCGAATGTTACCAGACTCAAGAATTTGCAGCATTTGTTCGGCTTCCTCTTCCTCTCCAAATTTAGAAACGCTTTGATCTTCTGTAATCACTTCATTAAAAGTGACTGAACTTGATTTTGCGGGATAAAGCGTAACGGACGATTCAAATTTTTCTTGTATGATTAGGGAAACTATAATGGAGGTTACACCTGCAATGACTGCTGCTGTTATGATACTTTTCTTTTTCTTCCAAAGAAATTCAATTAGATATAATGTGTTATGTGTGGGGTCGCTCATTTTTTCCAATTTAGGTTTGCAAATGTAACTTTTAGACGTAATGTGAACAAATAATTAAATGGGTTCATTTTGGTGTGATTTTATGAGTTTAAAAATATCTTTAATGGATACTAATCTTAGTATTAAACTAAAAACACCTCCAATAATTAAAGTTGAAATGACATTCACAAACCAAATGGTAGAAATTAAATTTAAGTAATGAAGCGTGTAACTACTAAAGCAAGTTAAAATTATAAAGGCTAAAAGTTGAACGCCTCCTACATGAAATACTTGAAAATCAAATTGTCTGTAACAGATCAAAATTTGAGAAAAAAGAGTAAATATTTGGGTGATTAGACTAGCGAAAGCCGCTCCTTCTGAACCGTATTCTGGTATTAGCATCATATTTAGAAATAAGTTGATTAACACGCCTGTAAAAGCCATGATATTTAACTGCTTTAAACTTCCATTAGCTGTCAATAGAGTGCCAAATATGTAATTGCATGATATAGCTATAAAGGATAATAATAGCCAGCCAAAAGTTCTTGAAGAGTGAATTAAATTGTCTCCAATAATATCGTATCTCCAAAACAATAATTCATCTTTTACGGGCCAAATCGAAGCACAAATTAGAATTGCAATTAAAAAAATTAACCTAAATGATAGCCAAGTTATAGGACTTACATTATTTCCTTCTTTAATCATTTTAGAAAATACCGGCAATAATAAACCAGCAAACAAATAACCTACCATGTTAAATGCCATAAAAAACCGATAACCGTGAGCATAACTTACCGCTTCATAATTATTTTTCATCCTTTCAATCATTACTACATCTGAGTAGTAGTATATGGACATTAAAAAGATCAACAGGGCATATGGAAGACTTTTTTGAATGGTAGATTTAAAAAATGATAAGTCCCAATGGAGTTTAAACACACGGATTTTACTTTTTAAAATGGCAATACATATGATGAGCGTAAGTCCATAGGCAAAAGTTTGAGATAGAATGAAAAACTCAATGGTGATTAATGTATTAGTAGTGCCTGCCCATAAAAAATAGCCACAAAACAATATCAAGATTACACGATCAAGAACAGAAATGAAGCTATCTTCTTTTAATAAGAATAGAGCAGATAAGTTTGACCTCATAAATAGAATAAGAGCTACTAAAATTTGATTAAATCCTATAACTGTAAGCCACTTAATTTCATACCAGTTGTATGAGAAGATAATTCCTACAGAAAATAATAGAAGTAAATAAAAGAAAGATAAGGCAAGTTTTAGCGATAAATTCCCACGTAATTCATGATGGATTTTATCATTATCCCTTGCAATGTTTCGAGTGTTATAGTTATTAATACCTAGATCTAAAAATATATTGAAAACAAATGATAGACTTAAAAGAGAAAAATAAGTTCCGTAAGTTCCTGCATTATTTAGTTCTGTAATTTTTAAAATTTCCGCATCTATACCAAGAATATAGAACGGCTTAATAATGAAATTAAGGACCAATACTAATATTAAATTAGAAACAAATTTTCTTTTCATTAGTCTTTTTCATAAACCCTTACCACACGATGAGAAATACAACTCAAAATTTCATAGGGAATTGTGTTAGCCTCTTTTGCTAAATCTTGTATTTTTCTATTAGCGCCAAAAACTTCAACTCGATCACCTTCCTTAATATTAAGGTTGGTTACATCTAGAAAAGTCATATCCATGCAAATATTACCTACAGTAGGGATGAGTTTATTATCGATCATCATATGTCCATTCCCATTTCCAAGAACTCTTGCGTAACCATCAGCATAGCCTAGAGGGATAATAGCAATTTTTGTTTTTTTCTTAGTCACATTTGTTAAACCATAACCTATAAACTCCTCAGCATCAACTTCTCTTACTTTAGAAACAGTAGAGGTTAGAGCGGCAATAGGTTTTAGATCATATCTGGAAGAAATTCCATAAAGTCCAATGCCGAGTCTCACCATGTTGAATTGGTGATCAGCATATCGTTCAATACCTCCCGTATTTAAGATGTGCTTAATGGTGTTAATTCTTAAACTCCCTTCAATTTTTTCACAACTTAATTTGAAGTTTTGTATTTGTTGTAAGGTTTGACTTTCACCTTGATCATTATCACTAGCAAAAAGATGACTGAAAATACCTTCTACTTTAATTTCAGGTTGACTTTTTAAAAAGGTAATCAGAGAATCTATTTCTGCTTCTGAAAAACCTAATCTATTCATGCCAGAGTTTATTTTCAAATGCACTGGATAAGCATTTACATTTAAATCAATCAACTTTCCGGTAAATGAGTTCAATTGACTTAAATCATGTATGGCAGGTGTTAAATGGTGGTTTATTAGTGCATTAAAAGAACCTGTACTTGGGTTCATAACCAAAATGGGTTTCGTTATGCCGTTTTTTCTTAATTCAACCCCTTCATCCACGTAAGCAACACCCAAGTAATCAACATTACAAAACTCTAATTTTTTCCCAATTTCAACTAGCCCTGCACCATACCCTGCTGCCTTAATCATGGCTAGCATTTTAGTATTCTTTGAAATCAAACTTTTATAGGACGTAAAATTACTTTCTACATGATTGAGGTTTATTTCAAGAACAGTTTCGTGTTTTTTGGCCTCAATTTTTTCATTAATATACTGAGTAGTAGACTTATTATTTCCTTTTAACAAAACATGATGATTGTAAATTTTTAGATTTTCAAAAAAGGCATCAAATTCATTTAAGTTGTTAAACTGAATGTCATTTGGTCTTAACTGTGATTTTA
>JAYPLD010000001.1:41921-48862 GCA_038129265.1 Crocinitomicaceae bacterium | reverse complement strand
TCAAATTCATTTAAGTTGTTAAACTGAATGTCATTTGGTCTTAACTGTGATTTTAGGTGTTCTAGATTAGCGCCTATTGCTATGAATTGTGATATTTCAAATTTCTTTACCCAATCCATGATTTCGTTACTTTCTCTTGTTTCTACATGTAAATCATTCACATAAATGAATGTGCTTTGACCTTTACCGGATTCAGCTTTAAGTGTTTCAAGACCATGGTAAATAGATGAATGGTCATGACTGTAAGTGTCATTAATTAGGGTTGAATTGTTAATCCCGCCCTTTTTTTCTAGTCTTGACGAAATTTTTGGAAGAAATGGGCTTAATTTTCTAATGAGGTTCTCTTTTACATGAATTAAATCTAAGAAGGCTAAACAGTGAGCAAAATTATAGGCTGAAATTTCGTCTTTGAATGGAATAGTAAAAGTTCTTTTTTTGTCATAAGAATCAAAGGTGATTTGCTGACCTTCATTCACGATTTTTTTCTGCGAAGTTGGAATGTCCCCTTCTTTGTAATAGATGGTATTATTTTCAATTATTAGCTTTTCCTTCTCTTTAATGAGTTGTGATTTATTTTCAAAATTTTCAATATGGGCTGTTGATATATTGGTGATAATGACATGAGTTGGTTGTGTTATTGATTTAAGTACATCCATCTCACCTGGTTCTGATATGCCTAGCTCAAAAATTCCTAAGTCATGCTTTTCGGTAAGCATTAAAACGGATAATGCAACACCAAGTTTAGAATTATAACTCTTTGGGCTTCTAATTACATTGTAGGTTGATTTCGTAAAATGAAAAATCCATTCCTTTACGATAGTTTTACCATAACTTCCAGATATCGCTAATATGGGAATATTAAATTTTTCTCTATGGTGTTTAGCCCATTTTTGGATGGATAAAATACTGTCTTTTACAATGATATATGATGCATCTTTTTCTTTGTTTTTAGGAGGTCTCTCAGTAACGAAACACCTTATCCCTTTTTCATATGCTTCTTTAATAAATTGATGACCATCGTTTTTTGTTGTTTTAATAGCAACAAAAAGTCCATTTGTTTCATTAAAAATTAATCTTGAATCGAAGCAGACACTAGCCACTTTGAAATTTACATTCCCTTCGTATTTGCCTCCCATAATTTGGGCAATTTCTTTAATGGAATATGAACTATTGATATGCAATGACTAGATTTATAGAGGTGTAACGTGAAAATTAATCAAAATGTTATGTTGAAAAATACAACTTTAACAATGTGATTAGTTTTCAAAAAAAATCAATCTTGCAAAGATAAGTGTTAAATATGGAAGAAATTGATACAAAAAAAATTGATATTATTCTGCAAGAATTAACTACTAAAATTGCTGATTTAAAACAAAATGAATCGGATATTCAAGATGTTATCTCCAAGTGTTATTCACTACAGGAGGAATTAATCATTTTCAAACACCGTATTTTAAGAAATATAAATCAAGAAATTCACGAGGATTACGATTTAGTAGAGAAAAATCAAACGAACTTGATTGATGCCATTGAAATTGAAGAATTTGAAGAAATTATAGAGACTAAGGCTGAAGAAACCAAACAGAAGAAAAAAATTGATGAAGAAAGAAGAAGTATAAATGAAATGCTTTCTCAGTCACAAACTACCCTTGCAGACCAGTTTGGAGAGCAAAAAATCCTAGACCTGACAAAGGAGATAGGACTCAATGAAAGATTCCTTCTAACACAAAACCTATTTAATGGTGATGCAGTCCTTTTTGAAAAAACCATTTATAGATTAAATAATTGTGCTTCTAAAGAAGAAGCTCTTGCTTTTTTTAAAAACGATCTTGCAAAAACATTTGATTGGAATTTAAAATCAACTATGGTAAAGAAATTTATCAAATTGATAGAAAGAAGATATCATTAATTTATGATCTGATGATCAAAAAGTTTCTATTCTATTGTTTTATTGGTTTACCAATCTTAATAGATGCTCAGAATAATCCTTTTAAAAATTATGTAGATACGCTTACATCACTTTCATTTTTTGGTAGAGGTTATGTTAATGAGGGCCATCTACATGCAGCTAAATACATCAAAAAGGAATTTGAAAATTTAGGACTAAGGCCAATTAATGGTTTTTATGAGCAATTTTATCCAATAAACGTAAATACTTTTCCTAAAGAATGTATTGTACGATTTTGCGACAGTGTTTTAAAACCGGGATTTGATTTTATTGTTCATCCCGCATCAGGATCGTCAATAGGTAGCTTTAAAATTATACCATTCCATATTGGAGATCAAATTAAGGATGTTTTTGAGGACAATGGTATATTTTATTTGGATGTTTCAGCAGTAAATGATGTCGATTCTTTGAGCTTCTATAATCAATTAAAATTAACGTTAGCAAATGTAGCTCCTGTCATTTGGTATTCAAAAAATAAACTGACTTGGTCAGTTTCAAATCAAGAATATAAATTTCCAATTGTTCAAACGAATAAGAAAATCAGAGGATGTGATGAAGTTTTTTTGAATATTAAAAATGAATTTAAGTCAGATCTAATCACTCAAAATGTATTTGGTAAAATTAAAGGTAGAAGAAAAAAATCATTAGTTATTACTGCCCATTATGATCACTTAGGCATGATGGGTTCTACGTTATTTCCAGGGGCTAATGATAATGCTAGTGGGGTAAGCCTTTTATTAAATTTAGCTAAATATTTCAGCGTAAAGAAAAATAAATATTCTGTTGTATTCATCTGTTTTGGAGCAGAGGAAATTGGTCTTTTAGGGTCAAAATATTTTGTAGATAACCCTGTTTTGGATTTAAATAAAATTAAGTTTTTACTAAATCTGGATTTAGTGGGAACAGGTGAAGAGGGGATAGCAATTGTAAACGCGAAGAATCAACAGAAATACATTAAAAGAATAACTAGGATAAATAATAAGCATAACTTTTTTGAAAAAGTGAAGTTAAGAGGCCAATCTCCTAATTCAGATCATTATTGGTTTGGTCAACATATGGTTCCATCCATATTTGTATATACACTCGGTGGAGTAGCTCATTATCATGACCCGCTAGATCGATCAGAAACATTAATGTTGACTAAAACAGAACAACTAATGAAATTAGTGGTAAATTTTTTTCAAACATTTTAAAAAGAGTTTCGGACAATAAGATAAATTTGCATCAGATTAAAAGAAGATATGTATTGGTTGATTAGCACTATAGCGTTTTTAATTATCTCCTTACTTATTGTAGAGACAGTCATTGCTAAAAAGAGAAAAATTAGTATCTATAATTTTTCAGATAGTTTTACCAATCTTTATTGTGGTGTTCTAGAAAGGGTATTTGATCTGGTCTTTTCTGTTTTAATTTTGTTTTTATTTGATCATATCCATCATCACTATGCAATAGTGAAAATACCATTTTCAATTACTACGTGGTGCTTGGGTCTTATCGTAACTGATTTCATTGCTTATTGGTTTCATCGCTTAAGTCATCAAGTAAATTTTCTTTGGGCAGCCCACATTGTGCATCACCAAAGTGAAGAGTTGAATATCACCACTGTCTTTAGAGTATCTTTTTTTGCAGTAGTTTTTAGAGCCTTGTTTTTTGTTTGGATGGCTTTAGCTGGTTTTGATGTTTTTACCATTGTAACTACATCTCTAATGTTAGGAATTTATCAATTATTTACCCATTCTAGAGTGATCGGAAAACTTGGGATATTAGAATATTTTTTAACTACTCCCTCTCATCACCGAGTTCATCATGGTAGAAATGAAAAGTATATGGATAAAAATTATGCTCACATATTTATTTTTTGGGATAGATTATTTGGCACTTTTAAGGGCGAAGAAGAGGAGCCTAATTATGGCATTACCTCTGGTTTTGTTAATTCAAGTGCTTATAATGCAACCTTTTCATACTGGGGAAATCTGATCAAAAGAGCTAAAAAAGCAGATAATTTAAAAGATAAGTTTGCTATATTTTTGATGGGTCCTAAATGGACACCTAAAAATGTGAATCATCTTGATCCCGTTTTTGAGACTAACGAAAAAGGAATAAGAGAAAAACCAGCATTTCCTATCTCCAAGAGTAGAAAATGGTATACCGTTTTTAGCACTATTCCTACTTTTTCAGCTTTTGTAGGAATGATGAGTATAAAATCTAATTTAGGGGCTAGTCTTACATTTCTTGATCTTGTCCTAAATCCGATGATTTTAGCATTACTATTTGTTGTACTCATTTCTGTTTTTGTACATTCTAGTATTTTAAATCATAAAAAAAATGCGTACTACTTAGAACTGATAAGACAATTTTTGTTACCCATTGTTGTTTTTTTAGGTTTTATAAACTCGCCTGATTTAAATGTTATTCTTAGTTTATGTATTACTTACATGGTTTTTTTATCTACTTGGACATTGATTATAATTAGTAAGTCAAAAAAAGGAGGAAATCATTTATCCGGATTTCAATTAGATCAAAATTAGTTTGGATTCAAATACATCAATACTAAACCCTTCCATTTGGATTGGTGAATTTGAAATTGCTGAACCTGTCACTTCAACAACAGATTTATTAGTCGCATTAGTAAGTCTAATTGGATTTCTCATACTTACTAAAGTAAAGCCTAACCAAAGGACTGAACTACATTCCTATTTTAAGTTTTATTTTTTCTTTTTCTTTTTAGGTATGCTGTCTGCTGCTCTTTTTGGACATGCATTAAAAACTCATATCCATCCAAACTTTAAAGTTATAGGGTGGTCAACAAGCTTACTTGCTCAATTGTTTTTGTGTTTAGGTTCATTATTTTCAGTTCAAACTTTAATTTCAACAAAATGGTTTAATGTCATTAAGTATAGTCTGTATATCCAATGCATAATCTACTTATCTTTTGTTATTTCAACAGCTAATTTTACCCTTACTCAAATAGCTTTAGCGGTGATGCTTTTGGGGTTTGCTCTTCCTTTAAATTTTTATGCGTTCCGTAAAACAAAATCAAATGGAAATTTATGGCTTTTGTTAGCTATCAACTTAGCCATTTTTACTGCATTTATGTTTAATTTAAAGTGGAGCTTTAGTAGGTGGTTTAATTACCATGACATCAGTCATACACTAATGGCTATAGTAACAAGTTTTGTAGTCGTTGGAGCTACAAAGTTGAGTATTAAAAAAGAAAGTTAAGTTTTATGAGGGCTTTGTCTTATTAAATAAACTCCCGCAAAAATAACAAAGCAGAAAATTCCTTCAATAAAAGAAAATCCTTCTCCATCAATTATACCCCAAATGATGGCCACAATTGGAATTAGATAGGTAACTGAAGAAGCAAATACAGAGGACGTCTCTTTAATCAATAAATTGAATAGCCAAACTGCAAATCCAGTTCCAATTACCCCCAACAAGGTGATATACATAAAATTAATTTGATTAGTCTCGTTATTGATAATTTGATTAAAAAATGCTGTTCTGAATACCAATAATAGACCTGATACAGGTCCAATAATAAAAAATGAAACACCCGTTATTAGTACAGCACTAATATGGCTCAAATATATTTTTATAATATTTAAGTTAAGTGCATAACATGCCGATCCAGCTAATGGTAGAAGGGAATATATTATCGCATTAAGGCTTAAGTCACCACCATTTGCGGTAATGATTAATCCAATAGCACCAACTAAACCGGTAATAACACCAATAACGGTTTTAAGCGTAAATTTTTGATTAAAAAGAAGAGTTCCAAAAAGAATTGTAAATAAAGGAGTAATTGAATTTAAAATTCCGTTTAAAGAACTATCAATAAAGGTTTGTGCTTTAATAAATAAAAAATAGGGAATAGCACTACCAACAATACCAGTTAAAGAAATTATGAAAAAGTCTTTTTTGCTCAATGAAATAAATTTCTTAATACAAAAAGGGATAAATACAATAAAAACAACGAGAATTCTGTAAAGTGTTATTTCAAAAGCGGTGAAGCTTCTGAGTCCTTTTTTCATTAAAATAAATGAGCTGCCCCAAATAATAGCTAGAATCACAAGAATTAATACTTGATTTATTCTCTTTGTAAGATCAATCACGGAGTAATTAAATGGTTTCAAAAAGTAAAGATGATGATTTCCTTACTTTTTTTTGTTCTTGAGTTAAATCTGAATCTGACCTATATCCAACAGCAGCAATAACAGCCGCATTCATGTGCCTGTTATTTAGATCTAAAATAGCATTATAATCATCGGCCTTAAATCCTTCAATTGGACATGAATCTATTTGAAGGGTAGCACATGCTGTCATCAAATGAGCAAGGGCTATATAAACTTGATTTGTAGTCCAAATGCTTGTTTCTGTAGGCTCTTTTTTAAGTAAATTATTTTTCAAAAATGAGCCATATCCTTGCAGCTCATTGACTGGATGTTTGTTGACCTTGGATTTTGTGTTGATAAAAAGATCTATGTCTTTTTCCAATACTTTTGTGTAATTACAAAAGACGAAAAGATGAGAACAATCGATAATTTGATTTTGATTGTAAGATGATTGGACCAATTTCTTTTTTAATTCTTGATCTTCAATAATGATAACCTTAAATAGTTGTAATCCGTAGGACGATGGAGCTAATCTAACAGCCTCTTTTATAAGCTCCAGGTCAGATGGTGCAACTTTCTTTTTTGAATTAAATTTCTTGGTTGCGTACCTCCAATTGTAGTAATCAACAATATCCATGGGCTCAAATAAAAACAAATTTTACTTTGATCTCAATTATTGTTTATTCTTTATGCCATTTACTAAAACTAACTCAATGATTTCTTGTGCTTCGATTGCTTTCGTAATTCTGAATGCACTTTTGGTATATTGATTTATCAGCGTGATCATTTTTTGATACACATCTTCCTCTAATTCATAAACTTCAACATAACCTAATAGATTTTGAATTAATTCGTCTTGAATTTGCTGAATCTTTTCT
>JAYPLD010000001.1:35043-41821 GCA_038129265.1 Crocinitomicaceae bacterium | reverse complement strand
AGGATACTGTTGACTTAAGAGCGCATAGATGGTGTCATTTATAGATTTAAAAGGTAAACCTTTATTGGATTTTATGCCATATATACTGTCTTTCTGAATGTATGTTTGAAGCTGTTTCATTTCCTCTTTTGGAATGGGAAAAATTACATTGTGAAATATGAAAATATCGTGAGAGTCTATCTTCAAATTTATTAATGAATCATGCAGCTTGAAAAAATCCCCATAAAACTTTGATGGAAGTACCTTATGAGTTGTAAAATCATTACTTTCAGGATATTCAAAATAGATCGAATTAATATTGTTTTGAGCGTAAATAGAACACGTCCAATAAATGATAAATTTGAATAAAAAGAGGTGCTTCATTATCAATTAATATAATGAACAGCAAATTAGAAAAATAATAATTGCGGATAGTTATGTTTTTAGAAAATAACATTTGGGAATATAAAAAGGTAGACCACCAATCCGTAATTGAATTAAAAAGTCAATTAAAAATTCCAGAAGAACTTGTTCAAATGTTAGTAAACAGGGGTGTTCACACTTACAGCCAAGCAGAACAATTTTTTAGACCATCTGAAAAAGATTTTCTAAACCCTTTCAACATGTTAGGAATGTATAAAGCAGTTGATAGAATTAAGGAAGCTATAGCTAACAAAGAAAACATTCTGATATATGGTGATTATGATGTGGACGGGACTTGTTCTGTAGCCATGATGAAACACTTTCTATCTACATTTTCACCTGATGTATTTACGTATCAGCCTCATCGAGAAAAGGAAGGTTATGGCTTATCAATGACTGCTGTTGATTGGTCTGAGAAGGAGAAAATAAGCTTAGTGATTACACTGGATTGTGGAATTAAGGATATTAATGCAGCAAAGAAGCTAAAACAAAAAAATATTGATTTAATAATATGTGATCATCATAATCCTGGGGAAACACTTCCAGAAGCTTTTGTGATTTTAAATCCAAAACAATTGGATTGTAAGTATAGTTTTAAGGAGTTATGTGGTTGCGGAATTGGTTTAAAACTAATCCAGGGCTATTTAAATCATTGTAAAGAAACATATGACATAAGTTTTGCTTATCAATTAGCTGCTATTGCCACTACAGCTGATGTAGTCCCATTAATTGGTGAAAATAGAATTATTGTTCACCTTGGACTCCTCTCTATTAACACTAAACCCATTTCCTCAGTCAAAAAAATTTGGAATATATACCCTAACTTAACTTCATTTAATTCGTCCGATTTAGTTTTTAAGATAGCTCCAAGAATAAATGCTGCAGGTCGATTAGCACACGCTAAAATTGCAGTTCAATTTTTACTCTCTGGGGAAGGTGAGGAGAAATCAGTTTTCAGTGAATTAGAATCGATAAATAAGGACCGCAGATCTTTAGATGAAGATATGACAAAAGAAGCCCTTTTACAACTCTCTAAATTCCCCGTAACAAGATTTACTAATGTAGTGTATTCTCCAAATTGGCACAAAGGAGTTATTGGTATTGTGGCTTCACGTATAATTGAAAATTTCTACAAACCAACCATTGTGTTTTCTGGAGACGGAGATTTAATAACCGGTTCTGCTAGATCTGTAAAAGAATTTGATATTTATAATATCTTAAATCAATTAAAACATTACTTTACCAGATTTGGAGGTCACAAATATGCAGCAGGTTTAACAATGGAAAGGCAAAATTTTGACAATTTCTCTAAAGATTTTGAAAAACTTGTTGCTGATAACTTGAGCGAAGAAGTAAGACAAAAAAAGATATCCGTTGATGTAGACATAACGCTTGAAAAATTATTTCAAAATTTGAATAAACATGGCATGCCAAAATTGATGAGAATCATTAAACAAATGGAGCCTTTTGGACCGTCAAATCCAAGACCTGTTTTTTGTTTTAAGAAACTTTATTTTAAAACACCCCCAAGAATAGTAGGTCAAAAACACATAAAGTTTTTATTTACAGATATTCAACGAGAAAAAGATATTGGAGGGATTTGGTTTAATTCTGCCCACAACTTGGAGAAAATAAATAAGTTGGAAAAAGCGGATGTAGTAGGTTCAGTAGTAGAAAATTATTACAACAATCAAATGAGCTTGCAGATAAATATTAAAGATGTTAAACCAAGCTAAACATCTTTTGTGATATTATCTTTAGTTATGTCTGATACAATGTGTAAGTCCCGCTGAGGATATGGGATTTTAATGTTATTTTGTCTAAATGCTTGATCGATAGCAAATCTAATATCACTTTTGATATTTAATATTTCCCATGTTTTTTTTGCCCAGAAAAAAACTTTAAATTGAAGGGAGTAGTCCCCAAAATCTTCTAAAATAACAGCAATATTTCGTCTTTTTTCTACATGTGGGTGCTTCAATGCACATTGATAAAGTATATCTTTTACCTTTTGAGTGTCGGAGCCATATGCTACCCCTACAGATACATGAAATCGAGTTACCTTCTCACTTATGCTCCAATTAATAACGTTGTCTTTGGTCAGGTTGGAATTGGGGACAATAATAATCTTACCATCCAACGTTTTTAGTTGAGAAGTACGAATGAAAATATGCTCCACTTTACAAATTTCTTCGCTAGGCATTTCAACTACATCTCCTACTTTAATACTTCCATCAAATAGTAAAATAACTCCTGAGAAAACATCTCCTAATATAGATTGTAACCCAAAACCTATACCTACAAAAAGAGCAGCTGAACCAGCTATTAAAAATGTGATATTAATACCCAATCCTTGTATAGCGATTACGAATGCAATAGTGTAAATAAAATATTTACTTAATTGAACAATGGTATACCTTCCTCCTTCATCAATCCAAGATTTCGTTTTTGCAATTCTTTGCAGAATAATTCTTATGATGGTAATTAGAATCCTAGAAATAATGACAATGAAAATCAAGTAGAATAAACTCCCAATAGTGAGTTTAAAATTGGATGTAGATCCGTCCTCACCTGAACCAAACCAACTGGAAGGAATCAGCTCAAAGTTTTTAATGGTGTTTATGGAAAAAGCATCACTTAAAAGAGTTTCAAAAAAGACCAGCAGAATGCAACAAAGAATCAATAAAATTTGCTTGGCTAATTTTATTATATTTTTTTCTCTTCCAATTACGAGTAAATCTCTCTTTTTCAGAAATGAAATTAACCGTTTGTTAATCCATCTATTGGCTATTAGCCAGAATAATAATGTTATCCCCAATAAGCTTAGAAAAAGAAACCATTCAAAATTTAATTCTTGCATTTTTGTGTTATTGTGTAATTATTATTCCTAATTCACTAGCAAATATATTACGGACTTTTGTTAATTCTTGTATTTCTTCAAGAATTCCATTTTCCGAAGTTTTATCGTTAGTATTCTTTAATAGCTCCTGTTTTTCTAAAATAAGATTTTCAGTGACTCTTAATTTAAATATGAAAACCGATTCAATAGCGGCTTGCTTTAGTCTTTTTGATTCAGTTCTAGTATGAATTTGGTGCTTGTTAATCCAATTTTCACTTAATACATTTTCTGAAGTGGTAAGATCTACAATTAAACTTGTTAAATCAGGTTGTTGTATGAAGTGTTGATCATTTACAAGCAGACCGTTTTCTAATCCATCCACATACTCATTAAAAATAAGTTGAAATTTAGAATCTGTATAACTTAAATTATCTGTTAAAATTTCTTCAATGATAAATTGAGCTAACGGATATTCTTCTTCTACTTTTTCTCCGTTTTCATTTTGAATTTCAATGGGAATTGATTTTGCCCCATAGCTTACCATTAGTCTAATTAAATCTTTTTCTTGAGTATCAAGTTTGTGTTTTATCCCTTTTTCAAATCCCTTTTTGGTCGGAGTAAGAACTCTTGTTTCAAAATTTGTTTTTTCTGGGATACCAGTAACATATGATTTTTGTTTTAATTTTTTTTGAACCTCCACAATTAGAAGTTGCTCATCCATTTGAAATTTTTGAGCTGTGCTTTTAATGTAAACTGATCTAGAAACAGGGTCAGGGATTACTGCAATTGTAGTGATGATGTCATTAATGGTATTTGAAATACTAATGGGATCATTTTTAGATTTTTCTAAAAGTTGATTGGATTTAAATGTGATAAAATCTTCTTGATTATTGATGAGAAAATCCTGCAGTTCATTTTGACCTAATTTGAAAGCGTAACTATCAGGATCTTCCCCATCAGGAAATAAAATAATTTTAACTTGGAGTCCTTCTTTTAAAATCATATCTACTCCTCTAAAAGAAGCATTGATACCAGCAGCATCACCATCATATAATATAACGATGTTATTTGTGAATCTTTTAATTAATCTTATTTGCCCCTCTGTTAACGATGTGCCACTAGAGGCCACCACATTTTTAACACCATTATGGTGTAATGAAATTACATCAGTATACCCTTCAACCAAGTAACACAAATCATTTTTTATGATTTCATTTTTGGATTGGTAAAGCCCATATAGAACTTGACTTTTATTGTAGATTTTACTTTCAGGTGAATTGAAATATTTGGCAATATTTTTATCACTTTTTAAAGTACGTGCTCCAAAACCAATTACTCTGCCTGTTAAGTTTTGAATAGGGAAAATCACTCTACCCCTAAAAAAGTCATAGTGACCCTTTTCATTTTTTTTAATTATACCAGACTCTAATAAAGCATCCAGATTGTATTTTTCAGATATTGCTTTTTCAGCTAGGGCATTACTTTTTTCAGGAGAATATCCTAGACTGAAGTTTTCTATGGTTTGAAGATGGTATCCTCTTTTTTTGAAATAGGTTAGCCCGATAGATTTTCCTTCGTCAGTATTTAAAAGTTGATGCTTAAAAAAATCATTTGCAAATTGGTGAGCTAAATATAATCCCTCTCTCTTATTTTTTTCTTCTAACTGTTCTTCGTTTGGAGCCTCTTCTTGAATCTCAATTTGATATTTGTTTGCTAGCCATCTTAGTGCTTCAGGGTATGAAAGATGTTCATGCTCCATCAAAAAAGTAACTACATTCCCCCCCTTTCCAGAACTAAAATCTTTAAAAATCCGTTTTCCTGGAGAAACCATGAAGGATGGAGTTTTTTCATTACTAAAAGGACTTAGCCCCTTGTAATTAGCTCCTGATTTTTTAAGATTTACAAAATCACTAATGACTTCTACAATATCTGCAGCATCAAAAATTTTTCCTATCGTATCTTGTGGTATCATTTAGTCAATGATCAAAATTAAAATTTATGATTGCATAAGTTACGTTTCAGTAAAATAATTTCCTTAGAAGGAAATGGATTTTTTATGTAAAAAATTGAACCAACAGATGCTTGTGTATCTTTAAAATACATATACATTTGCCCTCAAATTACATCAAATGAGCAAAGATCAATTTCAATCTCACGACTATTACTTAATGGATGAATTATTATCTGATGAGCATAAGCTTATAAGAGAAACCGCTAGAGCTTGGGTAAAGAAAGAAGTATCGCCAATAATTGAAGAACATTACGAAAATGCTACTTTCCCCAATCATATCATTAAAGGGCTAGCAGAAATAGGTGGTTTTGGACCATACATCCCTGTTGAATATGGTGGGGCTGGACTAGATCAAATAGCTTACGGAATAATTATGCAGGAGCTGGAACGTTGTGACTCCGGGCTTCGTTCAACCTCTTCTGTTCAAAGTTCATTAGTAATGTATCCAATTTGGAAATTTGGTTCAGAAGAACAAGCAAAAAAATATTTACCAAAATTGGCTTCTGGAGAGATGATTGGTTGTTTTGGTCTGACAGAGCCAGATTTTGGTTCAAATCCAGGAGGTATGATCACTAATTTTAAAGATGGAGGTGATCACTATATTCTTAATGGAGCAAAAATGTGGATTTCAAACGCACCTTTTGCTGATATTGCTGTGGTTTGGGCTAAAGATGAAAATGACCGAATTAAGGGACTCATCGTGGAGAGAGGTATGGAAGGGTTTGAGACTCCAGAAATGCATGGTAAACACTCTTTAAGAGCTTCTGCAACAGGGGAATTGATTTTTAACAATGTAAAAGTTCCTAAAGAGAATTTACTTCCCAATAAAGATGGCCTTGGGGCTCCTCTAATGTGTCTTGATTCAGCAAGATATGGAATTGCCTGGGGTGCTATTGGTGCGGCTATGGATTGTTATGATTCTGCATTGAGATATTCTAAGGAAAGAATTCAGTTTGGAAAGCCCATTGCAAGTTTCCAATTGGTTCAAAAGAAATTGGCGGAGATGATTACTGAAATAACGAAGGCACAGCTACTTACATACAGATTAGGGCAATTAAGAGAAGAAGGAAGAGCCACTTCTGCACAAATTTCAATGGCAAAAAGAAATAATGTTGAAATGGCGGTTAAAATTGCAAGAGAAGCTCGACAAATTCACGGTGCTATGGGGATAATGAATGAATATTCCATCATGAGACACATGGCAAATCTAGAATCTGTTTTGACTTATGAAGGTACTCATGATATCCATCTGCTAATAACAGGTATGGATGTAACGGGTATACCCGCTTTCAATTAATCCATCTAAAGGATTCAATTAACCTTTCAGCATCTTTTATGATGAAGTCAATCATGGGAGAAAGGGAATCATAATTAGGTTTTGTCTGGAACATAAGTTGTCCAAGAAATACATGTTTTGTGCTATCTGTGACTAAAAATCCAAAATTACAAGCTGTATTTCCTTTGATTTCATACGTAATTCCATACACTTTATTCTCCATATCTGACCAAGATCTTTCAATAATACC
>JAYPLD010000001.1:25057-34943 GCA_038129265.1 Crocinitomicaceae bacterium | reverse complement strand
AAAATCAGAAAGATGAAAGCAATGTTAAACCACTTCATTAATCGTAATTTTTACTTTTTTAATTCTTCTTTTGTCTGCGGCTTCAACAGTTATAGTGTATTTATCAAAGCTTATTTTTTCGTTTTTAAGCATAATTTTCCCTGCTTGTTCTATACAAAAACCAGCAATTGTATCTGATTCTCCTTTTTCTTTTTCAAAAATTTCCCCATCAATTTCTAAGAGTTTATACATGTCAATTAGCGTTGTTTTGCCGTCAAAAATATAATTTAACTCATCTAGTTTTTTGTAGTTTATATCTTCTTCATCAAATTCATCTGTTATGTCTCCTACAATTTCCTCTAGTACATCTTCAAGGGATACGATCCCTGATGAACCTCCGTATTCATCAACAACTATAGCAATATGTGTTTTTTCTTCTTGAAATTCTTTTAACAAATCATCTAGCTTTTTGTTTTCAGGCACAAATTTGGGTTCTCTAAGTAAGTTAGGCCACTTAAAATTCTTTTTTTCATTCATTTTACCAAGTAAATCCTTAGCGTAGAGAATGCCTTTAATTTTGTCAAAAGAATCCTCAAATACTGGAATTCTAGAGTATTTAATTTCTTTGAGTTCACTCATCAACTCATTAAATGGGGTGGCAATTTCAAAACTTACTACGTCTGTTCGGGGAGTCATTATTTGTTTTACATCTGTATTTCCGAATTTCACAATTCCCTCTAAAATTTTCTTTTCATCTTCATTATCTACACTATCCACTGTTAAATTGAGCGCATGTTCTAATTCATTTGCTTGGATAGATTCTTTCCTTTTCTCTATTCTTTTATCAATTAGGTTTGTGCTATTTACAAGTATTTGACTAATAGGGTAAAATACCTTTTTAAGTAGTTGAAGAGGTATTGCCATAAACTTAGAAAATGTAAGGTTATAGTTATTTGCATATACTTTAGGGATTACTTCACCAAATAGAAGGATTAAGAAAGTTATAACGATTACTTGAAGAATAAAATTCATCGTATCACTTATACTTCCTTCTATGAATAAATTATTGAAAACAAAATTTGAAGCCATTACTATGGATACATTTATAAAATTGTTTGCGATTAAAATGGTGGCAAGTAGTTTTTTAGGTTCTTTGAGTAAGAGTAATACCCGTTTATTCATATTGATATCTTGATCTTCAAGTTCTGATCGTTGTTTATTACTAATACTAAACATAGCCACTTCTGATCCGGAAAGTAAGGCTGATAAAATTACTAAGACAACAACCGCAAAAACGGAAAGTCCAAGTTCAAAATCAATAGGTTGAAAAATTTGTAAATAAGATAGTAGAGGGCTACTCGGGGAAGGGTCCAAATTAATGTGTTTCGTTAAACATATAGTTAAAATGGAAGATCATCAGAATCATCAGGCCCAGAAAAATCTTCGTTTTGGGTAGGACTACTAGCTACTGCAGCTGGTTGAGCTTGCGAAGCAGTTGAATTATCAGGTGATTTTCCTAACATAGTCAAATTATCGGCAACTACTTCAGTGGTATATTTTGTATTGCCATCTTGATCTTGCCAAGACCTAGTTCTAAGTTTTCCTTCAATGTAAACTTTATCACCCTTCTTTAAATATCGTTCTGTAATATCTGCAAGTCCCCTCCAAACCACAATGTTGTGCCATTCGGTTTGTGAAACTTTTTCACCAGTTTTTCGGTCTTTATAATTTTCAGAAGTAGCAATTGGAAAGTTGGCGACTGTGGCTCCATTTTCTAGGTGCCTAACATCTGGGTCTTTTCCTAAGTTCCCTATCAAAATTACTTTGTTTACACTTCCTGACATGTTATATTATTTAAATCAAAATTAATTATTCTAAGTGAAATGCTAAATTTTCTTTAGTATAATTTTCAATTATTTTGGGTACTGGAAAATTATCTAAATCATTTACATCAACTCTAATGTAGTTATTATTTGTCGGAAGAGCTTTAACATTTATCCACCAAAATGTTCCCATTATTAATTGATGTGATAATACATGTTTTTTAAGGTGCTTTCCTTTTAATTCACCTTTTAAATGGAATCTGGATATAGGATCGTCAATTTCTTGATTTGTTTCAAAAAGAGGAAATTGATATAAGTGTTGCCAGATGTCTTTTCGTACTCTTTTTTCTAAAAGTATTTCGTTTTTGCAGTGAAAAACAATAAAATTAAAAAATCTAGTTTTCACCTTTTTCTTGCTAATTTTAAGAGGTAGACTAGTAGTTAAATTATGTTTTTTGGCAAAACAAATTTCTGATAAATCACAACCATCACACTTGGGAGACTTAGGTGTGCAAACCATAGCTCCAAATTCCATTATAGCTTGGTTATATATACTATGCTCAAAATCAGGAATACTTTGATTGGCTATATCTTTAATAGTTTCTTTCCCTTCTTTGCTGTTTATATCTTCTTTAACTCCAAAAAACCTACTTAAAACCCGATATACATTACCGTCAACTACCGCTTTTTTTTCATTAAAGCTAAAAGATGCAATAGCGCTAGCCGTGTAATCCCCAATCCCCTTTAATTTTATTAAATCTTTATAATTGTTAGGGAAATATCCATCTAGATTAAAGTAGATGAATTTTGCTGTGGCGTGCATGTTTCTAGCTCTTGAATAATACCCCAGTCCTTGCCAATATTTAAGTACTTCTTCTTCTTTTGCATGGGCAAGAGATTTTAAATTCTCAAATCGTTGAATAAACTTTGTATAATACGGTAACCCTTGATTAACACGGGTTTGTTGAAGTATGATTTCACTTACCCAAATTAGATATGGATCAGTAGTGTTTCTCCAGGGTAAATCTCTGTGATTTTTTTTGTACCAATTGATTAAAGAAACAGCAAACATGAATTGTTAATTTTGATAATGAAATAATTTTGCGTTGTTTTTTGTCATTAGGTAAATATTCAATAAATAAAATTATATTTGCAACCCAATTAATGGAATATTCATAATTTATTATGACAAAAGCAGATTTAGTTGCAGATATATCAGAAAAAACAGGGATCGAAAAGATTGCTGTTCAGGCTACAATAGAATCATTCATGAAATCCATCATAGATACCATGGAAAATGGTGAAAATGTATATTTAAGAGGTTTCGGAACGTTTGTAGTAAAGAAAAGAGCAGAAAAAACAGGAAGAAATATTTCAAAGAATACCACTTTGATAATACCTGAGCATTATGTGCCTCAATTCAAGCCTTCAAAATCATTTGTGAATGGCGTTAAGAATAAGGTGAAAAAGTAAAAAAATTATTAATTATTAATTAAAAGATTAGTATGCCTAGCGGTAAAAAAAGAAAAAGACATAAGATGTCTACCCACAAACGTAAAAAGCGTTTAAGAAAGAATAGACACAAAAAGAAGTAAGATACATTTGATTTTCTTGTGCTTCTGTATTTTTTACAGCTAAGCATCACGATCAGATAGGAGGTTAAAGTGTCTTATGAATTAGTTATCAATTCTACTCAAGACGAAGTTGTTACAGCTCTACTTCATGAAAATAAGCTGATTGAGCTTCACAAAGAAGGGTTAGATGATAGATTTAATGTTGGTGATGTTTATTTAGGGAAAGTTAAAAAAATTGTACCTAGTTTGAATGCTGCATTTGTAGATGTAGGGTACGAAAAAGATGCTTTCTTGCATTATTTGGATTTGGGTCCTCAGTTCAAGTCCATGAATAAATATGTTCAAGCTTCAATTAAAGGGAAACAATCCACTCATAAACTGGGTTACAATAAAATTGAAGCAGATATATCCAAGGATGGAAAAATAAAAGAACATATTTCTTCAAATCAACTAATAGCTGTACAAGTAACGAAAGAGCCAATATCATCAAAAGGACCACGATTAAGTGCAGAAGTTACTATACCCGGCAGGTATTTGGTTTTAGTTCCTTTTTCAGAAAAAATTTCGGTATCTCAAAAAATAAAAGATGCAAAAGAGAGAGATCGCCTAGTTCGTTTGATAAATAGTATAAAGCCAAGAAAATTTGGTGTTATCATAAGAACTGTAGCTCAGAATAAAAAGGTGGCTGAATTAGATCAAGATTTGAGAGATCTTGAGCAAAAATGGGCCAAGATGTATGGTGAAATGAAAAATGCATCACCAAGAAAGAAACTTCTTGGTGAGATGAATAGAGCTACCACTGTACTTCGTGATGAATTGAATAAAGAGTTCAGTAGTATTCATGTTGACGATGAAGGCTTATTTAATGATTTAAAAGATTACGTCAAGACCATTGCACCTGAAAAGGAGGATATTGTTAAACTATACAGTGGAAAAGTAAGCTTATTTGAATACAGGGGGATCAATAAACAAATTAAAGCCACATTTGGAAGAAAAGTAAATTTAAAATCTGGCGCATATTTAATCATTGATCACACAGAGGCTATGCATGTCATTGATGTCAATAGCGGAAATAGAAAAGCAACCAATCCAGATCAAGAATTAAATGCATTGGATACCAATCTTGAATCTGCTGAAGAAATAGCTCGTTTACTTAGGCTAAGAGATATGGGTGGAATTGTGGCTATCGATTTCATTGATATGTACGATCGTGCAAATAATAAGAAATTGGTAGAAAGTTTCAAACAGTTCATGAAGGGTGACAAAGCAAAACACAACATCCAAGCCCCCAGTAGATTTGGTGTCGTTGAGTTAACCCGTCAACGAGTAAGACCGGAAACAGAAATAAAAACAACTGAAACGTGTCCAACTTGTTTTGGTAAAGGTGAGGTTCAGGCTTCAATCTTAATTATAGACGAGATTGAATCGGTATTACATTCGATTCTCAATGAGGGTATGGCAAAAAGTATTAACCTTAATGTACATCCTTTTATTGAAGCATTTTTGAAAAAAGGGTTCAAGAGCATCCAACGATCTTGGTTTTTGAAACACAAAAAGTGGGTAAATATCCATCCCATAACAGATTACGGAATCTTAGAATTTCAATTTATCGATGATGCTGGAAAAATACTTTAAATGTGGTTCCAGCCTTGGGCTGTGATAGGTATTGAGGTATCACCGTGACCAATTAAATTGTATCCACTTTCTTTTTTTGTGATATGACCAATAATGGATAAAGCTGTGTTTTTCGAAACAAGCTCAAAATCTTTTTGGTTAATGGTAAACAGAAGTTCATAATCTTCTCCACCGTTTAGTGCACAAGTAGATGGATTTAAATTAAAATCCATAGCCGTATTATATGTTTGTTGATCAATAGGAATCTTTTCTTCATACAGTTGGCATCCAACTTCACTTTGTTTACAAAGATGTAAAACTTCTGATGCTAAACCATCAGATACATCAATCATACTAGTAGGTTTGATTTTATTTTCTTCTAGAAACTGAATTACATCTTCTCTAGCTTCTGGTTTTAACTGCCTTTCTAAAATATAATTAAAATCATCCAATTCAGGTTGCATATTGGGATCACTTTTCCATACTTCTTTCTCTCTTTGCAGTATAGTTAACCCTAAATAAGCAGCCCCCAAGTCCCCGGAAACTACAATTAAGTCATTTTCCTTTGCGCCACTTCTTTTAACAATATTATTTTCGTCAGTTTCACCTAAAGCGGTGACAGAAATTACCAGTCCATATGGTGATGACGAAATGTCCCCCCCAATGATATCTACATTATACTTTTTACAAGCAAGCAAAATGCCATCATAAAGTTCGTCAATGGCTTCAAGGGTGTATTTACTAGAAAAACCTAAACTGACGGTAATTTGTTTTGGCTTTGCATTCATAGCATAAATATCACTAAGATTAACCACAACAGATTTGTATCCAAGATGTTTTAGTGGAGTATAAGTCATATCAAAATGAATGCCTTCAATTAATAAGTCAGCACTAACTAATGTATTTTTTTTATGTGCGATTATTCCTGCATCATCAGATGGACCAAGAATGGTTGATTCTTGATATGATTTAATTTTTTTTGTAATTCTATCAATAAGCCCAAATTCACCTAATTCTTGGAGGCTTTCTATTTTTTTTGAAGTTGACATTTGGGCAAATGTAATAGATAAAAAAAAATCACCCTACATATTTTTGTTTAACATTTGAAATCTAGAAAACGAGATCACTCATTTTCCTTTTTTTTAAATATTATTTGGGGTATATTTGCCTTGTTTATAATTATTCTAAATAAGAATTAATGATAAAAGTTACAGATAATGCTAAATCTAAAGCTCTCCAGCTTATGAGCGAGGACGGGAAAAATGGATACTTCATTAGAGTTGGAGTGAAGGGGGGAGGCTGTTCAGGTTTAATGTATGAGCTTGATTTTGATAATACATTACATGATAGCGATAAATCATTTGAAGACAATGGTATAAAGGTAGTAGTTGATAAAAAAAGTTTCTTGTACTTAGTGGGCACAACATTGGATTTTTCAGGAGGTCTTAACGGAAAAGGTTTTGTCTTTAATAATCCCAATGCAGATAGAACCTGTGGATGTGGCGAAAGCTTTTCATTATAATTTTACATGTCTTACACCGAAAAAGAATTAAAAAAAGAGTTAGAAGGCAAATCCTATGAGTTTGGGTTTGTTACGGACATTGAAGCTGAAAAAGCTCCTGTTGGTTTAAATGAAGAAATTATTAAGCTTATTTCTTCAAAAAAGAATGAACCAGATTGGTTATTAGAATATAGGTTAAATGCGTTTCGTCTTTGGAACGAAATGCCTTCTCCAGATTGGGCACATGTGAAGTATCAGGAACCAGACTTTCAAAACATATGTTATTATTCAGCTCCTAAGCAAAAAAAGCAATTAGAAAGTTTAGATCAGGTTGATCCTGAGTTGCTTAGAACCATGGAAAAGTTAGGTATTTCAATGGAAGAACAAAAAAGATTAACAGGAGTAGCTGTAGATTTTGTAATGGATTCTGTTTCTGTAGCCACTTCATTTAAGGATAAATTAGCTGACCTAGGAATCATATTTTGTTCATTTTCAGAAGCAGTTCAAAATCATCCTGAACTGGTTAAGAAATACATGGGTTCTGTAATTCCAGCATCAGACAATTATTATGCGGCATTAAACAGCGCAGTGTTTACAGATGGGTCTTTTTGTTATATCCCAAAAGGGGTTAGGTGCCCAATGGAACTATCTACTTATTTTCGAATTAACGAAGCAGGAACGGGTCAATTTGAACGCACTTTAGTAATTGCGGACGAGTCAAGCTACGTAAGTTATTTAGAAGGTTGTACTGCACCTCAAAGAGATGAAAATCAATTGCACGCTGCAGTAGTAGAATTAATTGCATTAGACCAAGCTGAAATTAAATATTCAACGGTACAAAATTGGTATCCAGGTGACGAAAACGGTAAGGGAGGTGTCTTTAATTTTGTAACTAAAAGAGGATTGTGTGGCTACCGATCAAAGATTTCTTGGACGCAGGTAGAAACTGGATCTGCTGTAACATGGAAATATCCGTCATGTATTTTAAAAGGAGATTATGCTGTTGGTGAATTTTACTCTGTTGCTTTAACTAATAACTACCAGCAAGCAGATACGGGCACTAAAATGATTCATGTGGGTAGAAATACGAAATCTACCATCATTTCTAAAGGAATTTCCGCTGGTTTTAGTCAAAATAGCTACAGAGGCCTTGTGAAAATTGGGAAGGGAGCAAAAAATGCAAGAAATTTTTCGCAATGCGACTCTTTACTAATGACCGATCAATGTGGAGCACATACATTCCCCTACATTGAGTGTGAAAATCCATCTGCTATGGTTGAGCACGAGGCCACCACCTCTAAAATTGGAGAAGATCAACTTTTTTATTGCATGCAAAGAGGTATTCCTGAAGAAAAGGCTATTAGTTTAATTGTTAACGGGTATGCAAAAGAAGTGCTGAATAAACTTCCTATGGAGTTTGCAGTTGAAGCTCAAAAACTACTTGAAATTAGTTTAGAGGGATCAGTAGGATAATATTATAAGATAAAATGGATACAGTATTAAAAATTGAAAATTTACATTGTCAGGTTCAAGACCAACAAATCTTAAAAGGGCTAAATCTGGAGATAAAAAGAGGTGAAGTGCATGCTATTATGGGGCCCAACGGTTCTGGTAAAAGCACATTATCTTCTGTTTTAGCCGGAAAAGAAGATTATGAAATTACTGAAGGGCAAATTCTATATCAAAATGAAGATATTGGAGAACTTAGCCCAGAGGAAAGATCGTGGAAAGGTATGTTTTTAGCATTTCAGTACCCCATAGAGATACCTGGCGTAAGTAATATCAATTTTTTAAGAACAGCCTTAAATGAGAGAAACAAAGCGTTGGGTAGAGATCAAATATCAGCCAAGGATTTTTTGAAACTAGTCAGTGAAAAATCATCCTTAGTTGGTTTAGATAATAAGCTTAAAAACAGATCTGTAAATGAAGGGTTCTCTGGCGGAGAAAAGAAAAGAAATGAAATTTTTCAAATGGCTATGCTTGAGCCCACATTGTCTATTTTAGATGAAACAGACTCTGGTTTAGATATTGATGCGCTTAAAATCGTATCTAACGGGGTTAATACCCTAAAGTCAAAAGATAATGCAACAATAGTAATCACGCATTATCAAAGGTTATTGGATTACATAGTTCCCGATTTTGTACATGTATTGTATGATGGTAAAATTGTTAAATCAGGAGATAAGTCTTTAGCTCTTGAGCTTGAGGAAAGAGGATATGATTGGCTAAAATTAGAAACAGCCCTTTAATTTTTGCTAACCAATGAGCACATTAAATTTTAATAAAAATTCTTTTTCTGTAGATAACTTTTCATGGGATTCAGTTGATGCAGCTAAATTACCTGAAAAGTCAGAGGAAAACTGGAGATATTTGAAGTGGGGTAAACTAAAGAAAATAAATTTTCACGGTGATTTTAAAAATCACTTATCCAATCTTGACGATTTAGATTTACCTCATTTAGATGGCTATGTTATAGTTATTGAAAACGGTATATTTAATGATAAAGCATCTAATATTCCTGCTAACGAAATAGGACTAGATTTTTCCATTACTCAAAATGATTCTTCACTAAAACAAGACAGTTATTTTGATGTTTTAAATACTTGTTTCGTAAGTAAATCAGTTAAAATAAAAACTGCTGCTAAAGTTGATATTAAAACTCCTATTAATATTGTTAATGTAATTACTTCTTCAGAAGGATTAGTTAATACCAACACACAACTTCACCTATCCAATAACTCATCTATAACATTAAACGAATTCTATTTGTCAAGTGATAAAACAACAAATGGATTAACAAATCATCAATGTCGCATTTCAATTGAAAAGGAGGCAAAATTGGTGCTAAATAGATATCAATATCCAAATCATAACTTTCAAATTTGTAAAGATGTTGTTTTACAGGAGGAGGAGTCTTGTTTCACTTCTAATAACTTTAGTTCATCTGGAGTTTTAGTCAGAAATGATATCCATGTGAAAGTAAATGGTGAAAATTGCCATACAGAACTCAATGGAATTTTTGCTCCTTCTTCAAATGAATTTATTGATAATCATACTCTGATTGATCATATTGCACCCAATTGTAAATCTTTTGAAAATTATAAAGGTTTAATTAAGTCAAATGGAATAGGAGTTTTTAATGGAAAAGTTATTGTTGAAAAAGATGCACAAAAAATTGAGGCATTTCAACAAAACAATAATATTCTTATCCATGATGACTCTACAGTATATTCAAAGCCTGAACTAGAAATTTATGCAGATGATGTAAAATGTAGTCATGGCTCTACAACTGGTCAATTTGATGATGAAGCCCTATTCTATTTGAGATCAAGAGGCCTTAGCCAAGATGCTGCAATGGAATATTTAACGTTAGGATTTGTACATGAAATAATGGA
>JAYPLD010000001.1:23636-24957 GCA_038129265.1 Crocinitomicaceae bacterium | reverse complement strand
ACCTCTCAAATAAGATATAATTATGAAGGGTTTTTCTTACTAAAGTATGATCATGATTTAAATATGATTCACAAAAATCAAAATTATTTTAGTGAAAAAATCATTAAAACATTTAAGTCAGCTAAAGACATTAAAGAATCTGGTTTTGGATTAGATAAATTCAGGTTAACTAGTTTTAATTTAGATCAAGAGGGAAATCATTATTTAGTTGCGGAACACTTAGGCAAAAAGAAGAAGAAAGATGTAAGTAATTGGTATTCTGCAGGAATGACCATTGTTAAGTTCAATAAAAACGGTAATTATGTGTGGGGCTGCCCAATTAAAAGAGAGCAGATAAACTCTTCACGAAGTTTCATAGGTAGTTTTACTTTAAATGATTTTACTGAACCATATTACTTTTACAATGCATTATCTAATCTTGATTTAAAGAAAGGTATACCTCCAAACTATGGCACAAATAATTATTGTGGAACTAATCATATCACTTTTGATGAGTTTGGAGTTTATTCAACTAAAGAGCTTTCTATATCCTTTCCAGATGCCCAAAAATGGGCATTCAATCCAAATCAATTGAATCCAATAAAAAATCAAAAATCAATATTTGAAATTACCACAGAAGCTGGGGATAAATCTTGTTTAGCAATAATCAATTAACTTAAAAGATATTTACTTCTCGTTCTAACTTCACTTGAAATTTCTGGTAAACATCCTCTAAAATATCTTGTGACAGGTCGAAAATTTCTTTTCCACTAGCATTGTTATAATTAACTAAAACAAGAGATTGTTTTTTGTGAACACCAAAATCTCCAAAATCCTTTCCTTTCCAGCCTGCCTTCTCAATGAGCCAACCAGCTGCAAGTTTTACTTGATTTTCATTTACAGGGTACGAAACAATTTCAGGAAATTTAGTTTTTAGTTCTTTAAATTGATCTTGCTGAATAATAGGGTTTTTAAAAAAGCTTCCTGCGTTTCCAATTTCCTTAGGATTTGGAAGTTTACTTGTTCTTATCTCAATTACAGCATTACTAACATCTTTTATAGTGGGCTTGCTAATATTATTTTTTATTAAAGTGTTATTTATATCTCCGTATTTGGTATTTAATTTGGGTTTCTTTTGTAATCTCAATGTAATATCTAATATGATATATTGATCCTTGAGATTGTTCTTAAATACACTTTCACGGTAACCAAAGTCACATTTTTTTCGGTCAAAAGAAACAGTTTCCCCAGTTTCGATTTCATATGCATTCAGAGAAATAAATGTGTCTTTAATTTCAACCCCATAAGCTCCTATATTTTGCATGGGTGCCGTACCGCAATT
>JAYPLD010000001.1:20439-23536 GCA_038129265.1 Crocinitomicaceae bacterium | reverse complement strand
CTTTAATTTCAACCCCATAAGCTCCTATATTTTGCATGGGTGCCGTACCGCAATTCCCTGGTATTAAGCTCATATTTTCAACCCCTCCCCATTTGTTATTTACAGCATAGGTAACAAATTCATGCCAGTTCATACCGGCACCTATTTGAACTTCAACTACATCATTAGTTTCTTTTTTTATTTCTATTCCTTTAATTTCGTTTTTAATTACTAAACCTTCATAGTTTGATGTGAATAATATATTGCTACCTCCTCCAAGAATTAATTTTTTTTGACTTTTGAAAAGTGGGTGCTGGTATAATTCTTCTAAATCTTTTAGGGTATTTATTCTTGTGAAAAAAGAAGAATTACAGTCTATGCCAAAAGTATTATAGCTTTTTAAAGATTTATTTTTAATGATATCCATCAGTGACAAACCTAAATATAATTTGTCTTATAAAGATGTATTTATTGGCAAACAATAAATTTTCTATTTATTTGTTTTTTAAATAAAACAAGATTAAAACAACAGTTCTTACCGTCACTAATGATTTAAGTTTTGATCAACGAGTAGATAAAGTTTCTCGCTCATTGACTCAAAACAATTGGGACGTACTGTTAATTGGAAGACGGTTGTCCAATTCAAAAAAGCTAGATCGAAATTATAAAACACATCGTATCTCATTAATTTTTAATAAGGGATTTCTTTTTTATGCAGAATATAATTTGAGGTTATTTTTCTTTTTATTGTTAAAAAAAGTTCACGTACTACACGCAAATGATTTGGATACATTGCTTTCCATGTGGCTACTTTCTAAATTAAAGAAAGTTCCGTTGGTTTATGATAGCCATGAGTTCTTTCTTGGTGTTCCGGAAATTCAAAATAAAAAAATAGTGAAATTCATTTGGAAGCTCATAGAAAGAATGATTTTCCCAAGATTAAAGCATGTGTTTACCGTAAATGAATCGATAGCAAAATTGTATCAAAACGCTTACAATGTAAATGTTAAAGTGCTGCGAAATGTGCCAGAAAAAACTAACATAGACTTGATTAAAACCAAGTCAGACTTGAATTTACCTAGCCAAAAGCCTGTTGTCATATTACAGGGCTCAGGAATTAACGTGGATCGTGGAGCAGAAGAATTATTAGAAGCTATTGCTCTACAGGATCAATTTTTTTTGTGTGTTATTGGTAAGGGAGATGTATTTGAAAAATTAAGAGAACGAGCTTTACGTCAAGATTTATCTAAAAAAACCATGTTTATAGACGCCATCCCTTACGAAGAAATGATGCAATACACCATGCTCTCCGATATAGGAGTAAGTTTAGATAAGCCTAATAACTTGAATTATGAATTTAGTTTACCAAATAAGTTTTTTGACTACATCAAAGCAGGTATTCCAGTAGTGTCGAGTCATTTAATAGAAATTAGAAAACTAGTTGAGCAATTTAATTGCGGTGCAATGACTACTTCTCATGATCCACATGATATTTTAGATGCACTTCAGTATGCATTTAAAAATAAGTCATCTTTTAAGAAAGGAATACTTCAAGCTAAAGAAGAATTAGTATGGGAAAAAGAAGTAATAGATTTAATAAATTGTTATCAAGCCATTGCGTAAAAAGCAATTACATATCGTATCCTTTGATGTCCCCTTTCCTGCTAATTATGGTGGAGTAATAGATGTATTTTATAAAATAAAGTCACTGCATCAAGAGGGAGTAGGGGTTATTTTACATTGTTTTCATTACGGAAGAAAGAAAAGTGAGGAATTAGAAAGTCTATGTGAAAAAGTCTATTACTACCAGAGAAAAATGAACTGGTTAGGTGTTTTTTCAAGAACGCCCTTTATTGTGTGCTCAAGAAAAAACAAGGAGCTAAATCAAAACCTTTTGAAAGACGATTTTCCAATTATTTTTGAAGGGATACATACCACCGAATCAATTTCTAGGATTAATAAAAAAAGAACTTTTATTCGTTCACATAATATAGAGTGGGAATACTATAAAAACTTATTTAGTTCTGAAAAGAACCTTTTTAAGAAATTCTTTTTTTGGGCTGAACACATTAAGCTGAAACGATACGAAACGAAAATTTATAAAGATCAAAATGCATTTGCCATTTCAGAAAAAGATCAACAAAGGCTTATTAATATGGGAGCTAATGTTGTATTAGTAAATCCATTTCATCGAAATGAATCGATACAGATTTCAAAAAAAACTGATGATTATGTACTGTATCATGGGAACTTTAACATCAGAGATAATCAAGATGCAGCTATGTATTTTATAGAATTATTTAAAAACCTTACGATTAAGCTTAAAATAGCAGGATTAAATCCAAGTGAAAAGATGAAATTATCCGCTTTTGGATGTGATAATATAACCATAATAGATAGTCCACAAGATCAAAAAATGATTCAATTAATTAGAGACGCTAGATTAAACCTTTTTTATTCAACCCACAGCTCTGGTGTCAAGCTAAAGTTAATAAATGCACTATTTAATGCGCAAAGATGTCTTGTTAGTCATGAGTTTTTAGTTAATTCAGACTTATCTCTCATGTGTATTGCTGTTAATGAGGCGAATTGGAAAAGAAAAATAGAGGAAGAGTTTAATCAAAATTTCAATATGGAAATGATCAGAAACAGGGAAGTAATATTAAATAATTATTCTTGCTCTTTTAATATAAATAAAGTGCTTCGTTTTATGTTTCAGTGAATTATTCTAAAATTTTTTTGTCTTTAAACTGTATAATTCTTCCAGGAAACTTTTGAATAATATCATAGTCATGAGTTGCCATAATAATGGTTTGATTTGAATTGGATATATTTTTCATGAGCTCCATGATTTTCAGGCTTGTCTCAGGATCTAAATTCCCTGTGGGTTCATCTGCAATTATAATCTTTGGATCATTTATTAGAGCTCTTGCAATAGCTACACGCTGTTGTTCTCCACCTGATAATAAATGTGGCTTTGAATCAGCTTTATCTTTCATTTCTACCATTTCAAGTAGTTCTGTTACTTTACTCTGAATATTTTTTTTTCCTTTCCATCCAGTTGCTTTCATTACAAATTTCAAGTTATCTTCTATGGATCTGTCCATTAATAATTCAA
>JAYPLD010000001.1:0-20339 GCA_038129265.1 Crocinitomicaceae bacterium | reverse complement strand
GCTTTCATTACAAATTTCAAGTTATCTTCTATGGATCTGTCCATTAATAATTCAAAATCTTGAAAAATGATTCCAAGTTTTCTTCTTAAGGATAAAATATGTTTTTTTCGACTTTTTCTTATAGATTGTCCATCAACAATGATATCTCCATCCTCAATTTCAATATCTCCATAAATGGATTTCAATAAACTACTTTTCCCACTGCCCGTTTTGCCAACGAAATACACAAACTCACCTTCTTGAATGTCCAGACTGATATCATTTAAAATTTCATTTTGTTGTTGCTTGATATATACTCTATTAAATTTTATAAGAGGCTCAGTTGTCATAAATCGGATAAGTTGTAGATCAAAATTAAAATATTATACAACATTGGTTTTAGGATGAGTGATTAATGTTAACATAATATGGTTGAAAATATTCAAATGAAGAGATTACCCAAGACATTGACCTAATTATCTTTAAACCATATTAATTCAACGCCAAATTAAGTTCATATAAAAATGTTGAGGAAGGGTCTATTTATTCTTTTATCGTGCTGTTATTTCATTCAAACTATTGGTCAAAAGACTTTTGTTCATACGGATGAATATAAAAGTTATAAGTATGCTCAAGAACTTTACGATAAACAGAAATATAGTGCTGCCCAAGCTTATTTCAAAGAAATTATAAATGAAATACCAAATACACAAGATGAATTACGTATAAATGCCGAGTATTATTTTGCTGTTTGTGCATTGCATTTATATCATCATAATGTAGAAACACTCTTAACAAGGTTTGTACTTGACCACCCTGACCATCCAAAATCAGAAAGAGTTTATCTACAACTTGCTAGGCATTATTATCGAATGAAAAAATTCACTAAATCAATAGAGTATTTTGAAAAAATTGACCAATATGACCTTACTACTGAAGATCAAAATGAGTTTTTATTTAAACTAGGTTATTCAAAGTTTATAAGAAAAAAGCAAGATGAGGCAAAGGTGAATTTTAATGAGCTACTTCAGCGTGAATCAGATTATAAAGTTCCAGCCACATACTATTATTCTCATATTGCATATGAGGAAGGGAAATATCAAACTGCATTAGTGGGCTTTAGATCTATTTCTAAAAGTAAAATGTTTAAGTCGATAATTCCTTATTATATAACTCAAATTCTTTATCAACAGCATAAATATGATGATTTAATAGCTTATGCACCGGTGTATATAGATTCAGTTATAGAAAAACGAAAAGGCGAATTTGCAAAACTTATAGGTGACTCATATTACAAGAGCCAAGATTACACCAAAGCGATAGATTATTATAAAGTCTTTAAGAAATATGCTAAAGCAGACAGAGAATCTAATTATCAAGTGGCTTTTTCTTATTACAAATTAGGAAATTTTGAAAAAGCCATTTCGCTATTTTCCAGAGTAGTTTATAAATCAGATGTGTTGTCGCAAACCTCTTATTACCACATGGCAGACGCATATTTGAGATTAAATGAAAAGGATTATGCAAGAAATGCGTTCCAAGAAGCAAGTAAGCTTGATTTTGATGAAGAAATAAAACGAAATTCTTTATTTAATTATGCAAAATTAGCCTTTGAACTAAGTTACAATCCTTATGATGAAGCTATAAATGCATTTCATGAATTTATAGAAACCTACCCAGATACAGAAGATGCCAAAGAAGCGTATGAGTTTTTATTAAAGGTATATTTAACAACTAAAAATTATGATGATGCTTTAACATCGCTTGAAAAGATTAAGGAAAAAGATCCAAGGATGCAAAGCGCTTATCAAACCATAGTTTATAACAGGGCCGTTGAGCATTTTCATAATCGAAATTATAGTGATGCTATCCAAAGTTTTGATTTAGTTAGGCGCTATCCCATAGATCAAAAGTTAAATGCGTTAAGTGAGTTTTGGAAAGCAGAATGTTTTTACAAATCAGGAAAATTTGAAGACGCCATTTCTACTTATGAAAAGTACAGATACACTAATGGTGCTTTATTAACAAATGAGTTCAATGATTTAGATTTCCACTTAGGATATGCCTATTTTGAAAAAGCAACCCCATACACTAATGTGAAGTCCTACAACGTAGTAAAGCAAAAAAATGACTTGAACAAGTCAATTCAATATTTCAGAAATTATATTCATCAATTAAGTTTTTCAGATTCATCAAGATACCACTCTGCGTTAGTTAGAATAGCCGATGCCTATTTTGTATTAAAAAATGATAGTCTTGCAATAGAAAATTATAAAAGGTCTTTAAACGTAGAAGGTATCAATCATAGTTATGCCTTATACCAATTATCAACCTCTCAAGGTCTTATACAAGACTATGATGGTAAGATGGAAACTTTACAAAAACTAACGGATGAATATCCCGAATCTAGATACCAAGTCCTTTCTTTATTGAACTTGGCACAAACTTATAAGGATTTAGAAAAGAATACAGAAGCTATAAATACCTATTTAAAGTTTATTGATGAGTATCCAAATAACAATTTCATATCCACTGCTTTTGTTGAGGTTGGGAGTATATACATCAAGGAGGGAAATCTAGACGAGGGCGAAAAGTACTTACTGACGGTGTTAGATAACTATCCAGATGCGGAAATCGAAAATGAATTGGCAGTAGAATTAATGATGGAAGTATTTGCAAAAAGAGACGATTTACCAGGCTATTACGCGTGGTTGGACAAAAGAGGTATAGCTGTAAGTGAGCAACAAAAGGACTCTACCTTTTGGCAGCCTGTACAAGTGGCGAGGGACAATGGAGATTGTGATCTTCAGATTGAAAAAGCTACATATTATTTAGATAATATCTCCAACCCCATTAAAGAAATTTCAGCCCACTATTACATGGCTACTTGTTATTACACCTCAGGCCAGAAAAACGAAGCATTATATCATTATGATTTTATTACTACAAAACCAAATAACAATTATTTCACAGAGTCTTTAAAATATGCTGGTGAAATTACTTTTGAATCGGAGAATTATAAATTAGCACTAGGTCATTTTTCTACATTAGAAAATGTGGGTGTAACCCAAGAAGATTTATCCCTTTCAAAAAGGGGACAGATGTATTGCTTTTATTATTTAGGTAATTACCAGTCTGCCATTATTTATTCGAAAAAAGTACTGTTGTTAAATCATCCAAATGATAAAGTGATTGAAGACGCTAATTTGTTTTTAGCAAATTCATATAAAGAATTGGGATTTTTGGATAGTGCTCTCATTTCCTATGAAAATGTCATCGCTACTGCGAAAAGTGAAGCGGCTGCAGAAGCAAAATATAACATGTGTCATATCTACCACTTAAATAAAGACTATGAAAATTGTGAGAAGCAAATTATGGAGCTGGTTCAACAAAAGCCAACATATGATTATTGGCTGGCAAAAGGAATCTTGTTGTTAGGTGATAATTTCACTCAATTGAAAGATTACTTTAACGCTAAACATAGTATACAAAGTATTATCGATAACTATGATGGTCCAAATAAAGACGAAATCTTAGCTGAAGCAGAACAAAAGCTAGAGTATGTTAAAAATTTAGAGCAGATCGAATTAAATGATGAGCCAGACCAAGAAGAAATAGAAATCGATTTTCAAGATATTGATCCGAAAGATCAAGAGCTTTTTGAAGAACCTTCTACAGAAAAAATAGAGGATAATGAAAATAATGAAGATGGTAATTAAACAACTATGTAAAACAGTAATGCTTTTGGGCTGTATTATCATTGGATTCAATAATTCTTTGGCTCAAAACACTAACGGATCTGATGAGACCTTTCTAGGAGTTGGTTCAGGGTCACGAAAAATTGCAAGAACCCAAAAGGTGGCAATTAATCCCCTGCAAATTGATTCATCTCTCGAGATGGATGAGGTAAAGTATTACTTAGAACCCAAACAGCAAGAAGTAAGTTATGAGATTGAAAATATAACTCCAGCAAAGTTGAAAATAGTTGAGCCGTTGGATAAGCTATATTCAGGTTATTTAAAAGCAGGAGCTGGAATGTACTTCACCCCATTCTTCGATTTGAATTATGCGTCTAAAAGATCAAAATATGAAAGTTGGGGGGTTAAAAGTAATTTTCAAAGCAGTTTAGGAAACATTAGAGAAATGGGCAACACAACTTACTCTGATGTTCTTCTCGGAGGTTATTTTCAGAAGTTTTTTTTAGATCATGATTTGTGGGCGGAGTTAGATTACGAAAGAAATCGATATCAATTTTATGGCTTAGACACTTCTATATACAGTGGTGTATTTGAAGATACTTCCACCAACTTTAGACAGAACTATGATTTATTTGATTTCCACATGAAATTTAATTCTAAAAATACTGGAAGAGATACTAATAAGTTAAGATACAAAACTTGGCTTGATTTCCACCATTTGAATAGTAATTACCAATTTTCAGAAAATCATTTTTTATTAGGAGGGCATTCTGGTTGGGTCATTTTAGAAAATGAATTTTTGGGCACATTTGAGTTGGACGTCAATAACATTAACCAGCCTAGTCTTTCGTTAGACACAAATACATACCAAATTCAAGTAGGAGAAGGGTTAAATGCTCAAACCTCAGCTATTCTAAGGTTAAATCCTCATATATACACGAGGAAAGATAATTTAATTGCTAAAGTTGGTTTATCATTACAATCAGATATTGTTTCTGAAGCTAAATTTTATTTATTCCCTGATATTGAGGTCAGTTACAGTTTGTTTAATGATGTTTTCATCCCCTATGCAGGATGGAAAGGTAATGTGCAGAGAAATACCTTCAATAAAATAAGATTAGAAAATCCTTTCGTTTCTGAGGATATAGATCTTTATAATACAGCTCAGCGATCTAATTTATATGCAGGAATTCGAGGCTCTTTGAGTAGTAAATTCACATTTAATTTATCTACGAATGTGGAAAGATTTGACAATTTTTATTTTTATGTACCTGATACTACTTCTTCCTTAGAAAATAAGTTTCAGGTAACCTACAATAAAGTCAATAGAACCACTATCCTTGGTGAGGTTACCTACCAGAGCGGAGAAAAGTTAAAATTGGCTGGAAAAGCAGAATACTTTATCTATAAACTAAAAATTGAAGATGATGAAGATGCGAAGGCATGGCAGCGTCCAGATTTTATGTTGACTGGCTCGGCTATCCTTGATCTTTCAGATAAGCTACTAATAAGAAGTGATTTATTTTTAATTGGGGCTAGAAATGTATATTCATATCAAATCCCTACCCTTTCCAATAATATCGTAGAAGATTTCGTAAATAGTTCTCATTTTGATGAAATATCCGAAAATAGATACGCTTTCAAGCTAAAACCATTTTTGGATATGAATGTATCGGCTGAATATAGGTATAATGAAAAGGTTTCTGCCTTTATTCGTTTTAACAATTTCACTGCTAAAAGGTATCAGTTTTGGACAAATACACCGGTCCAATCTATAAATATATTTGGGGGGGTAACGCTTAGTTTTTAACACTGTTGAAAACTCATCTATTTACAGAGAAGATTAAGGCTATTTTGTACGCTTAAAAAACTATATTTGCGCAACAAAATTAAAGACATGAGTGAAGAGAAGAAATATTCCGCGGATAGTATTCAAGCTTTAGAGGGTATTGAGCATGTTAGAATGCGACCTTCAATGTATATTGGAGATGTAGGTTCTAGAGGGTTACATCATCTTGTATATGAAGTAGTAGACAACTCTATAGATGAAGCTTTAGCTGGGCATTGTGATGCCATTTCAGTAACCATCACAAAAGAAAACGGAATAAGGGTAAAAGACAATGGGCGTGGAATTCCTGTCGACATGCACAAAAAAGAAGGTGTTTCAGCTTTGGAAGTTGTAATGACCAAAATTGGTGCAGGAGGTAAATTCGACAAAGATTCTTACAAAGTTTCTGGTGGTTTACACGGAGTTGGTGTTTCCTGTGTGAATGCCTTGTCTATTTATTTAAAAGCTACCGTTTACAGAGATGGGAAAATTTGGGAACAGGAATATTCAAAAGGCAAGAAAACAAAAGAAGTTGAAGAGGTAGGTAAAACAACTGATAGGGGTACTCAAGTAGAATTTAGTCCTGATAAAGAAATTTTTGATGATATAGTTTACTCTTATGATACACTTTCTGCAAGAATGAGAGAGTTAGCGTATTTGAATAAAGGTATCACTATAGTACTTACGGACGAAAGAGAAAATGCGGAAGATGGTAATTTCAAATCAGAAACATTTTTTTCTGAGAGAGGTCTATCAGAATTCGTTGAGTTTTTAGACGGAACCCGAGAAAGATTAATTGAAAAAGTCGTAGCTATTGAAGGGGAAAAGGACAATATACCAGTAGAAGTAGCTATGATTTATAATACTAGTTACAGTGAAAATATACACAGTTATGTCAATAATATTAACACCCATGAAGGGGGTACGCATTTAACCGGTTTTCGAAGAGGTTTAACGAATACGTTAAAAAAATATGCAGAGAACTCTGGAATGTTAGACAAGTTAAAATTTGAAATAGCTGGAGATGATTTTAGGGAAGGGCTTACTGCAATAGTTTCTGTTAAAGTAGCTGAACCTCAATTTGAAGGTCAAACGAAAACAAAATTAGGAAATAGAGAAGTTTCTGCACCAGTTAGTCAGGCTGTTAGTGAAATGCTATCTAATTACTTAGAAGAAAATCCTGGAGACGCTAAAAAAATTATTGAAAAAGTCATTTTGGCGGCTACGGCAAGACATGCCGCAAGAAAGGCACGCGAAATGGTTCAGCGAAAAAACCCCATGGGAGGGGCTGGACTTCCTGGTAAGTTAGCTGATTGCGCATCAAAAGATCCAGCAAAATGTGAGTTATTTCTTGTTGAGGGAGATTCTGCAGGAGGTACAGCTAAGCAAGGTAGAGATAGAGAGTTTCAGGCGATTATGCCGTTAAGAGGTAAAATTCTTAACGTGGAAAAAGCCATGGTCCATAAAATATTTGAAAACGAAGAAATTAAAAATATTTACACTGCTTTAGGAGTTAGAGTTGGGACAGAAGAAGATTCTAAAGCCTTAAACCTAGAAAAACTAAGGTATCATAAAGCGGTAATTATGTGTGATGCTGATGTAGATGGTAGTCATATTCAAACATTGATCTTGACTTTTTTCTTTAGATACATGAGAGAGATGATAGAGAATGGCTATATATATATAGCTACTCCGCCTTTATATTTAGTAAGAAAAGGAAAACAGGCTAAATATGCTTGGGACGATAAAGAAAGAGACGGATATATAGATGAAATGAAAGGCTCAGGAAGTGAATCCAGTGTCCATGTTCAACGATATAAAGGTTTAGGTGAGATGAATGCTGAACAATTATGGGATACGACTATGTCACCAGAGAATAGAACATTAAGACAAGTTACAATTGAAAGTGCTGCAGAGGCGGATAGAATATTTTCTATGTTGATGGGTGATGACGTTCCACCAAGAAGAGAGTTTATTGAAAATAACGCTAAGTACGCAAACATTGACGCTTAATCTACTAGTAGAATAGATCCCTTGTATTGATTGTAGGTGCCATCTTCGTTCTCTAGTCTCACCAACCATAAGTAATTTCCAGATTGACACTTTTTCCCCGTATTTTGGTCAAAACCAGACCAGCCATTATTTGGGTTTTGGGTTGAGAAAATTGTTTTGCCATACTTATTGAAAATGACCATCTCAAATGGAAGGCCACTCAGGATTACCCCTTCAGGCATAAACACATCATTTATTCCATCGCCATTTGGGGTAAAAGTATTAGGAGCAAGTATGTCAAAATTAGCAGTGACTTCAACTTCTAAATTAGCATAGGATAGACACCCGAAGAGGTCCTTGTAGGTTAAGTACACCAAATAATTACCATTGGTTTTATACTCATGTCTCGGATGTGATTGATCACCAAATGATCCATCTCCAAAGTCCCAACTAAAACTTCCATCTTTAGTAAATGAGTACTGAACAGATGAAAATTCATCAACTACATTTGGAGTTAGGTAGGTACTGATCGTTCCATTATCGTCAGTTGTTTCATAGGTTATTTCTATCTCTGGCGCTCTTTGTAACGTCATGTGTAAGGAATCTTTTAATTCAATCATAGAGTCTTGCCTACTTTGCTCATAAAGTACAATAGATAAATTCTCAGTTGCTAGAAGTTTAATTTTTTTCTCATTTATGAATTTAACACCGTTTATTTTCCATAAAATAAAACAGCTATCGCACCCGCTTGAAAATAGGGTTACGGAATCGTTGTAACATATGTTATTTTTATCGGTTTGAATGGAGATTGAATTTATAATCATAGAGTCCTCTTCAGTTGAAAAGGAAGAAGGGATTTCTGTAGTTGAATCCATTGATGATACAAAAGGCGTTGTATCAATTATCTCTAAAATTACAGTATCGAATTTTTGATAAAATTCATTTGAATTATCTTTTTTTTCTTTGATTTCGTTAACCTTAAAAATTTTCGTTGAGTTTGTTTCTGCTGGATTATGGTTGCTTTTTTCTATGGATTGGGGTTTAATGATGGATTCATTTTTTTTGATTTCCTGAACACTTGTTGTTAGATTTTCAGAATCATTGTCCAATAAAAAAACAGTTAGTAATCCAATTCCAATTAAAAATGATATGATTACCAATAGAGTATTTTTGTTTTTGGATGTATTTTTAGTGGTATTATCCAACCGAGAAGAGATCTTATTCCAGTCCTTGCCGTAATCACTTTCCAAACCATCCAATTTGTCCTTAATTAGGGTTTCAAATGGGTCATATGTTGTTTTTTTACTCAAAGATTGAATCTGTTTGAAAGTATAGTTTTTAATTTCTTCTTTGCCTTGGCATAATTAGATTTAGAAGTGCCTTCACTTATACCAAGTACATTAGCAATTTCTTTATGGGTTAAACCGTCCAGGACATACAGATTAAATACCATTTTGTAAGAATCACTTAACTCATGTACAGCTTCAAGAATTTGACTCATGTTTATGCCGCTGTAATAGGATAAATCTTCGCTTTCGTCTTCATAAGTCTGATGTTGAAGTTCATCTTCACTAGTAAAAGAAACTTTTTTGTTTTTTCTTATTTGATCTAATGAATGATTCACCACAATACGTTTAAGCCATCCACCAAAATTTTCTCCTCCTTCAAATTGATTTATTTTGGAAAAAGCCTTGATAAAGCTTTCTTGTACCATATCACTAGCAGTGTCGTAGTCTTTAAAATAGCGTAGGGCAACACCCATCATTTTACCGTAAAATTTATCATATATGATATGCTGTGATTTCCTATCATTTTTTTTACATCCCTCAACTAAGGATATGATATTTAACCTTTCAGCTGTCATTTTTTACAAACGATTAAAATTAAAATGGTTGCCTAATTTTTTATTTTTTTTATAAGTATTTAGGAAATAGCTACTTAAAGATATTGATTTTTATATTTTCGCAGAAATTATAATCAAATCAAACGAAATGAAAGTTACTATAATAGGCGCAGGTAATGTAGGCTCAACATGTGCAGATGCTATAGCTTATAAAAGAATTGCTAGTGAAGTAGTTTTACTAGATATCAGAGAAAATTTTGCAGAGGGTAAAGCATTAGATATGATGCAAACATCTTCTTTACTAGGTTTTAACACCAAAATTGTAGGAAGTACAAACGATTATAAAAAAACAGCAGGAAGTGATGTGGTTGTAGTTACTAGTGGAATCCCAAGAAAACCAGGGATGACTAGGGAAGAATTAATAGGAGTAAATGCGGGAATAGTAAAAACAGTAACTGAAAATGTCTTAGCACATTCACCTAATGCAGTATTAGTAATTGTATCTAACCCAATGGATACAATGACTTATTTGACATTTAAAGAAAGTGGACTATCTAAGCACAGAGTAATTGGAATGGGTGGGGCATTAGATAGTGCTAGATTTAGAACATATTTGTCATTAGCACTGGAAAGGCCTTCAAATGATATTCATGGAATGGTAATTGGAGGTCACGGGGATACTACTATGATTCCTTTAACTCGCCTTGCCACTTACAATGGAATACCTTTTGAAAATGTTTTAGACCAATCAACACTTGATAAAGTTGCAGCTGATACCATGGTTGGAGGAAAGACTTTAACAGGGATGTTAGGTACATCAGCTTGGTACGCTCCAGGTGCTGCAGTGGCTTATCTAGTAGATAGTATTTTACATGATCAAAAAAGAATAATTCCGTGTTCTGTATATCTAGAAGGAGAGTATGGGCAATCAGATATTTGTATTGGTGTCCCAGTTGTGGTTGGGAAAAATGGTTGGGAGAAAATTATTGATCTTGACTTGAATGATTCAGAAAAAGAGTTATTTGAAAAGAGTGCTGCAGCTGTTAGAAATATGAACGATGCTTTAAATGCATTATAAGATAAAGCGTTCATTTTCTCTGAGATTACTTATATGACATTGATTAGTCATAATTTTTTTTCTTCTTTTAGAAATCTCTAAGTACATCCTATTTCGTACTTTTTGAGGAATTAAATACCCAATTAACAGTGGATAGAGAAAAACATTATTCATCTGAGTAATTAATTTTAGAACTGCATCAGAATATTGATGTATTTGGCCATCTTTTTTAAATAAAATGGTCTTTTCTATGTCTACAAGGTCATTGGTTTCCTTTATAATGTCTTGTCCTATATTTGAATTAGGAATAGTGATCAAAATACGCTTTGATTTATCGTATTTTAAAATAAAGTTACCCCAATAATTGCAAAAAACACATTCGGAATCTATTATAACAATGGGGTTGTTTATCTGATCTTGCACTTTATAAATTTATGCATATGATATTCATTATCTATAAAGAATAAAATAAAGTAGATTCCATTTTCTAAACCTTCAATGTCTATTGCCATATTAAAATAACCTTGTTGAATCAATCCGCCATCAACGGAATAAATCTCATAAGAAGTATTTAGTGGAACATTGGAGTTAATTTTTTTTGAACTAGGATTAGGAAATAGAATGTATTTAGCGGTCTTGATTTCATGGATGTTATTACTAACTGTAGTATCCATAGACCCATAATACAGGGAAATTCCGCCTCTTTTATTCCCAATCAAAAAATCGAATATGGTGTCATTGTTAAGGTCATAAATTGCTGGAACATTGTTTGGCCCTGTATAAATGTTCAATACATTGCTATCCACAAGATTAAAGCTTCCATTTAGGTTATTTGAAATATTGTCATAATGAAATATGCGGCCTCTTTCACTTCCTACAAATAAATTCACTTCTTGGTTTATGATTTTAAATTGCGGGGTACTTGATCCAATGTTAGTCCACCATTCAGAGACGTTAACTTGTCCAAATGTTTCTGAAGCTAATTCAAAATTAAATGTTATTGAATCCCCAATGTTCTCTATATAGTTTAGGTTTCCAATGGCTTCACCAACAATTAAATCTAAATCATTATCGTTATCAATGTCAAAAAGTGTTGGGTGTGCACAATATCCAACATCAAAAACATTATTTAATTGATCCACTAACGGTGATATAGATAAGTTTAAACTCATTTGATTAGGGTTAGATGATGTGTTTTCAAAATAATGCAGATTTCCATCAAAATCACCAACTATGGCATCTAAATCCCCATCTCCATCTAAGTCCCCAAACGATGGGGCTAGGTTTAATCTATTTAAAGTGGTCGCTATATTTTGAAAGTTATCGCTTGTTTTTTCAAATTTTGGACTTGAGGGTGTACCTATATTGATGAAAGAAGATATGGAAGAGCTATAATGTACAGGAACATTAAGATCGAATTCACCAAAATTAGATACAATTAAGTCTAGTAAATTATCATTATTTAAATCAACTAATATGGGTTTAGCACCCCTGCCAAGATCAATGGTTTCATCTTGTAATAAATTATTCTGTTGGAAATAGAATGATGGCGAATGATTCGTCCCGAAATTTTTATAAAACCATATGCTTTCTTTATCTTCTGTATCATTATCAGAATTTGGTGAAACAACAAGATCATTTATACCGTCAAAATCCATGTCCTCATAAAATGATGCTGGGTAAATAAATAAATCAACAGGGAGACTATTGCTTGGAAATGCAGTGTCCTGACTGATAAAAGAAGTGTTCTGGTTAACTCCAATGTTGTCATTAAAAAGGGCAACAAGATTTCCAAAAGATACATCACCAAGGATTAAATCTTTGACATTGTCATTGTTAAGATCCAATGACAAAACGGTTGATCCACTATGCCTTACAGGTTGATTTACAGCTGATAAAGTGTCCAAGTTTGATTCAGGAGAAGATACATTAAAGCCGCAAGTGTCAAATAAAATACAGGTGTTTGTCAGTCCATCTTCTCTAAAATGTCCCCAGCATGCATTTTTTAGCTCAAAAATCAATGAATCTTGACTATATCCACTTTCAACAGACATATTTTTATGGTATTCTAGTCTTGACCCTAGCACTCCAAAACTTAATATATCTAAATCACCATCCCCATCAATATCATTGATAGCTGGGATGTCAACTACACTTACATAGAGATTAGTGTTAGTCGAATATTGATAAGAATATATAAAAGGGTTAGTAATTAAATTAAAGCTTAGTTCATCATTTATTGAAGTATTTTTCCATACGCCTATCCCTCCTGAAACAGAGCAAAAAATATCTTTTTTATTATCATTGTTATAGTCTCTTAGTAAAACCCAATTGCTTAGGTTTTGTGGAAATAATTGTTCATATTCAGGAGCATAAGAATAAGAATTCCCATTGTTTAAAAAGGTAGTAACTTTATTTCCAGTACGATCAAAAACAAATAAGTCTTCTAGAGAATCAAAGTTCAGGTCAATTTTTGATATTTGAACGGAGTTAAACCCACCCGTCCACGGGTTGGAAAGGGTGTCAAAACCATCTATAACTACAATATTATTTGATGGTATTACATGGTGGGGTTTTGTTTGAGAGGTTATTGAATTCACCATGAACACCCCAAAAAAACAAACCAATAATTTAAGTTTTATGAACATGATTTTCAATATAAATTATATCAAAAGTTTAAATTGATATTTTGATAAAGTTAAGTAGTATTTAGATATGATAACGAAGATGTTGATTATAAGTTGGTAATAACCAATTGAAATTCTATATTTGCGCCCTCAAAATTGTGTTATTAATACTATAAAAAATATTTAATGAGAAATAGAAGTGCCATATGGGTATTTACTATCCTGTTATTTTTAGCTTGTTTATATCAACTTTCTTTTTCTTGGGTGACAAGATCATTTGAGTCAGATGTGAATGACCAAGCCGTAGAAAAATTTGACTCCCTTACGCAAAACGCAATTCCTTATTTCACCCTAAATGGTGATACGTTAATAGTTGACGGAAATAGTAAAAAAGAAAAGCAACAAATTGTTAGCTACTATGAACAAAAGCTATTATCAGACCAGTCAGATGCTCCTGTTTACCCTGTTATTGATTTGGATTATCAACGCTGCAAAGATCAAGAATTAGGATTGGGTCTTGACCTTCAAGGTGGTATGAGCGTAACTTTAGAGGTTTCTATTGAAGACTTAGTTAAAAACTTTGCCAAAGCTTCAGCTAAGAAGCCATCATTCAGAAAGCCATATGATGCAGCTTTAAGAGATTACAGAATGGGTGAATCTACTGTGGATGCTCCTAGTGATGATTTTATAGGCTTATTTGCCGCACATTATAAAAACTTGTATGGGGATGAGCCCATGACGTTTTTTACTGTTGGACTTAAAGACTACTTAGATAAAAACAGCTCTAAAAACAATGTTAATATCATTGCTAAACTTAGAGAGATAAGTGAAGATGCAATTGAAAAAACACATCGAATTATTGAGTCAAGAATTAATAAGTTTGGTGTGAGTCAACCTAACATTAAAAAATTAGCTGTTTCGGGCAGACTACAAATTGAGTTGCCGGGAGCTAAAGACAAGGGCAGAATTAGAAAATTATTACAATCAACAGCTAGCTTGGAATTTTGGGATGGAGCACACAAAGATTGGACTAATAAATTTGTTGAATTAACAAAAGCATTTTCCAATACTCCAAATGAAGATACAGTTGAGCAATTCTATGAATTAACGGAAGATTCATTATCAAAACTTTCTGTAGTTGATTTGGCCATCTACAATGAGGAGAAAGCTTCGTTTGATTCACTTGCAGAACTTAGAGCAGTTGAGAAAAGCATTGAAGATTCCATATTACTTGCTGAAGGAAAGATTTTAAATGGAACTTTAAAATTTGCACATTCTCCAGGCTCACCAGTGATAGGATTTTCAAAAACAGCAGATACTTCAAGGGTAAATAACATTCTTAAATCAGAAAAAGCCAATGAGATTTTTGGTCAATATAAAAGAGTGAAGTTCTTGTGGTCCAAAGAGTATTACACCAAAGATAAGGGGTATAATTTTGAAGGACATCAGCTCATGGCCATTGAAATCCCAAAAAATGGTGAAGCCAAAATTAATGGTGAAGATATTGTAGATGCTATGCAGAGTTTTGATCAAAATTCAAAACCTTCTGTTCTTTTAACATTTGAATCAAAGATTGCAGATACATGGTCTAAATGGACAGAGCAAAAAGTAGGTAAAATTATTGCTATCGTTTTAGATGATCAAATTTTTTCAGCCCCTGTGATTAACCAAAAAATATCAGGAGGTAATACGGAAATTTCGGGAGGATTTGAAACGATTGAAGAAGCCCAAGATTTGGCTAATATACTAAAGGCAGGTTCTTTACCCGTGCCAGCTGTGATCGTTGATGAAGCTATAGTAGGTCCATCTTTGGGGGAAGAAAATATTATATCAGGAACATGGTCATTGATTGGAGCAGGTCTGCTTATTTTACTCTACATGCTTTTTTATTACAAGAGAGCAGGATTTGTAGCTAATGTAGCATTAGTAGCAAATGTATTTTTCATATTTGGAACATTAGCTTCTCTTGGAGCAGCATTAACTTTACCTGGTTTTGCTGGATTGATATTGACAATTGGTATGTCAGTGGATGCTAATGTGCTTATATATGAAAGGGTAAAGGAAGAACTCAGTAATGGGAAAGGTATAAAATTAGCTATACAAGATGGTTATAAACACGCTTACACGGCAATAATTGATGCAAACGTAACGTCTCTTCTTACCGCTATTGTGTTAGCTTATTTTGGATCTGGTCCAATACAAGGATTTGCTACTACCTTAATTATTGGTGTATTTACTTCTTTGTTTAGTGCAATTTTTATAACAAGGCTTATATTTTCTTATTTATTGGATAAAAAGTGGAATTTATCTTTTTACAGAAATGCGACTAAGAATTTATTTACTACTACAACCATTAAATTCTTATCCAAAAGAAAAATCTCTTATTCCTTATCTGCAATTATCGTTATAATTGGAGTTTATTCTTTATTCACTAAAGGATTAGACGGAAGTGTTGAATTCACGGGGGGTAGGTCTTACAGAGTAGAATTTTCTGAGGAGATGAATAAAGAAGAGGTGAAAACAGCAATAACTGAAGTTTGTGAAAATGTTCCACCTGAAATCAAAACAGTAGATAATAATTTCACTTTAGAAATTACAACTAAATACCTTGAAGGATCAGAGACAAAAAATAAAGTTTCTAAGATCGATTCATCTATGGTTACTGCATTTGCAAACTTAGGATTTGTAGATGACCCAACTTTAGATTCAGAAAATAGCTTCAAAATTTTATACTCAAGGGGAGTTGAAAAACAGATTTCTAATGAATTAATACAAGGCTCATTTTTAGCAGTCCTGTTTTCACTATTTGTAATCTTTATTTACATTGCTTTTAGGTTTAGAAAATGGCAATATGGACTTGGAGCACTTGTGGCCATGTTCCATGATGTTTTAGTTGTTCTTGGGTTGTTTTCCATATTTTACAACATTCTTCCTTTTTCAATGGAGATTGATCAAGCATTCATAGCCGCTATTCTAACCGTTATAGGTTACTCCATAAATGATACGGTGGTTGTATTTGATAGAATTAGAGAATATGCATCCTTACATAAAAAATCTTCATCTATTCAAGTAGTTGATAGAGCATTAAATAGTACACTGTCAAGAACGATAAACACTTCATTAAGTACATTCTTGGTTTTACTTACTATTTTTATGTTCGGTGGAGAATCCATTAAAGGATTTTCTTTTGCTTTGATGATAGGGGTGTTAGTAGGAACATACTCATCATTATTTATTGCAACTCCATTAGTAGTCGATTTCTCAAAGAAAAACATTAAAAGCTAATGACTAATCATCATTTTTTATTACTTGATGGTATTAGTACAGGTGAGTTATTTTTTGTTTTTTTAATTATTCTTATTTTTTTTGGATCTAAGAGCATTCCTAAAATGGCCCGTACTTTTGGAAGAGGAATCAGGCAAATAAGAGATGCTTCACAGGAAATACAAGACGACATTAAAAAAGCGGCATTTGATGATCCAACTTCAGATCATACACCAAAAAATAATTCGTAGTGATTGGTTATGATATAGGTTTTCTACTGTTAGGTTTAATTTTTCTAATAGTGGGAGGTGATCTTCTTGTCCGTTCTGCTGTGTCCTTCGCTGATAAGTTTGGTGTTTCTTCCTTTTTAATAGGTGTTACCGTAGTTTCATTTGGGACTTCTGCTCCTGAGCTTATGGTTAGTATTCAAGCTGCTATGGATCAGGCAGCAGATATCGCTATTGGAAATGTACTTGGCTCTAATATAGCAAACATAGCATTGGTTCTTGGGATTTCGGTAGTAATAAGGCCCCTTAAAATAGATACTAATACGTATAAACTATCTTGGTGGGTAATGCTTGTTTCTTCGTTGCTATTTATCCTTTTTTTACTAGATAATGTAATTACAAAAATGGAAGGTTTAATGTTAATAGCTGGACTCTTCTGTTTTATAATTCTTTCTATAAAAAGAAATATTTCCAATGAGGAGTCTATTATTTCAAAAATTAATATTCAAACTGGAATATTATTTTTTGTGTTAGGTGCGATTGGATTGTATTCTGGTTCAGAATTGTTTGTTGAAAGTGCTATTTCAATAGCTTCATTTTTTGATGTACCGAAATTTGTAATAGGAATTACTGTAGTAGCTCTTGGAACTTCACTTCCTGAGCTCGTAACATCTATAGTTGCTCTTGCGAAGGGTCAAAATAATATTTCGCTTGGAAACTTAATTGGTTCCAATGTTTTTAATGTTTTTGCCGTCTTAGGAATTACTTCTTTGATTCAAGAATTAGGCACTAAATCTATTTTACTCTTTTTAGATTTTGGAGTAATGTTAGCCGTAATGTTAGTTTTTGGTTATTACCTTTTTATTCGAAAAAAAATAAGCCGAACCGCAGGATTTGTACTGCTATTCGGCTATATTTCTTATATACTATTTACAGTATATTAAATTTTCGCAGATTTTACCGTTTCTACAATTCTTCCAGCAATTTTATATGGATCTCCATTTGATGCAGGTCTTCTATCTTCTAACCAACCTTTCCATCCATTCTCAACGGTGATTATTGGGATTCTAATCGAAGCACCACGATCTGAAACACCATAGCTAAAGTCGTGGATAGATGCCGTTTCGTGAAGTCCTGTTAATCTTTGCTCGTTGTAGGCGCCATAAACATTAATATGATCTTGTGCTACAGGTCTGAAAGCTTCACAAACTTTTTCATAAATTTCTTTAGATCCACATGTTCTAAGCAATGTATTTGAAAAGTTAGCATGCATTCCAGATCCATTCCAATCACCCTTAATTGGCTTTGGGTGGTATTCAATGTAGTATCCGTAATCCTCCGTTAATCGATCAAGGATATACCTTGCTATCCACATTTCATCTCCAGCTTTTTTAGCTCCTTTTGCAAATAACTGGAATTCCCATTGCCCTGAAGCTACTTCTTGATTAATTCCCTCAATATTGATACCTGCTTCAATACATATGTCTGCATGTTCTTCAACTAAATGTCTTCCATGCGTATTTTTTCCTCCAACTGAACAATAATAAAGACCTTGTGGACCAGGATAGCCACCCATAGGAAAACCTAATGGAAGTTGGGTTTGAACATCCATGATAAAATACTCCTGTTCAAAACCAAACCAGAAGTCATTGTCATCATCATCAATTTTTGCTCTGGCATTGGATTCATGGGGTGTTCCGTCAGCATTTAAAACTTCCGTCATAACTAAAAATCCGTTTTCTCTTACAGGGTCAGGATAACATGCGACAGGCTTTAAAAGGCAATCAGATGAGTTTCCCTCTGCTTGCTTAGTAGAACTTCCATCAAAAGACCATAGTGGGCAGTCTTCAAGATTACCACTAAAATCTTCAATAATTTTAGTTTTACTTCTCATGTTTTGAGTAGGATGATATCCATCTAACCAAATGTATTCTAACTTAGATTTTGCCATTATTATGTGTTAATTTTTACTTTAAGTTTAAAGATTGTAAAAGTAATTTTTATTCTGTTAAATACAATTATGTACAATAGATAAATTGGATTTTTTTTCAACAATCCAGTGCCTTATTGTCAATAACACACTAAGATGCTCTAGTTTCTGTTTTTGAAATTGGAATAGTATTTGTTTATCTACATCATCTACTATTGTTTAATTTTAGGTTTTCAAGAAAAATATTTGATTATTTTTGCAATCCGACTTATATTTAAAATATGATTAATTATTACGGTAAACAAAGACAATTTAAATTAACTCTACCTGCTTTTGGTTTGTTTTTAATTTTCGTTCTGAATGTAAATAATAATTCTGCTCAGAAAAATTTTGTTTCTGAGGCAGATGTGAAATTCGAAAATGAAGCCTATTTCTCAGCTATTGATTTATACAAGAAAGGTGAAGTAAAAGAAAAGGATATTAGAGAAAAGGGTAGAATCAATTTTCAACTAGCGGAATGCTACAGGCATTCAGTAGAACCTGCCCAAGCTCAGACTTATTATCAAAGAGCTATAAAATTAAAATATCACGAAAAAAACCAGGGAATATATTTACTGCTTGCTGATGTGCTAAAAGAGCAAGGAGAATACCAGTCAGCGCTTGAGAATATCAATAAGTTTTTGGAATTAAATCCCGAAGATAAGAAGGCTTCTGATGCTTTAGCGTCATGTAAAAAAGCCATTGAATGGAAAGAAAATCCTACAAAACACATGATTCAAAATGAAATTTTGATTAATTCAGATCATTATGATTTTGCACCAACCTGGGGTGATAAGAAACACAATGTATTGATTTTTGCTTCTGCTAGAGAAGGTTCTACAGGTGATGGAATCGATGCAAGAACAGGTGAAAGTTTCATGGATCTCTGGTCAACTACAAGAGATAATAACGGCAAATGGAGTGAGCCACAATTATTGCCAAATTCAATCAATACCAAAGATAATGAAGGACCAGCGGTAATGTCTAAAAAGGGAGACAAGATATTTTTCACAAGATGTCCAAGAGAAAAGAAAATTAACCTGGGTTGTGAGATTTTCCATGCAGATAAAAAGGGAAATTCATGGACTCAAGCTGAAAAAATTCAACTAAAGCCTGAGGGTGCTGACACACTATCCTGTGGCCATCCAGCTATAAATTCATCAATGAGATTTATGATTTTTTCTGCTGACTTTCCAGGTGGATACGGAGGAAAGGACTTGTGGTTATCTGAGTATGATAAGAGGGAAGATTCATGGATGTCTCCAACAAATTTAGGATCTAGTGTGAATACAGAAGGAGACGAAATGTTTCCATACTTAGCAGAAGATAATTCTTTATATTTTTCTTCAAATGGATATGTAGGTCTTGGTGGATTAGATGTTTTTAAAGCAGAAAATACTGGAGAAAAATCCTGGGGTGAGCCTGTGAATTTACAATGGCCAATTAATTCTCCAGAACATGATTTTGGTATTATTTTCGAAAGAGGAACTGATAAAAGAGGTTACATTACTTCTTCAAGGGAAGATCTTGGAGGAAAAGGGAAAGATGATTTATATAATTTTAATTTACCTGAGATTCAATTTTCTCTTAGTGTGTTTGTCAGTAACAAAGAAACGAATGAGCAAATTCCTGGTGTTACCATAAAAGTCACCGGAATTGACACTTCCACTGCAGGTGGGATCGTTTCTGAATATGTGCAAACTACAGATGGAGAAGGTAAGGCCATTTTTGAAGAAATTTCTAAAGGAAAACGTTATATCCTTAAAGAAATGATCTATGAGATTGAGGTTGAAAAAGACAGCTTTTTGGTAGCTAGAAACCAAATCAGCACAATCAATGAAGAAAATTCTAAAAG